>DATHNU010000369.1:0-3155 GCA_035485695.1 Reyranella sp.
GCTTGGCGAACACATCGTGCTGGTGGCGACGGCGCTTGTCCTCTCGCTGGTGATCGCCTTCCCGCTCGGCATCTGGACGGCGCGGCGGCCGGCGCTCTACGTCGCCACCATGACCGTGACCGGCGTGCTCTACACCATCCCGGCGCTGGCGCTCTTCGCGCTCCTCCTTCCCTTCATGGGGCTGGGCAAGGCGCCGGCCATCACCGCGCTGGTGCTCTATTCGCTGCTCATCCTGGTGCGCAACATCGCGATCGGCATCCGCGAGGTGCCGGCCGAGCTGATCGAAGCCGCGGACGGCATGGGCTACGGCAAGGGCCGGCGGCTGCTCAGGATCGAGCTGCCGATGGCCCTGCCCGTGATCGTCGCCGGCATCCGCATCACCGTGGTCACGCAGATCGCGGTCGCCACCGTTGCCGCCTATATCAATGCCGGCGGTTTGGGCGACATCATCTTCCAGGGCATCACCCAGGATTTCGGCGAGAAGATCGCGGCCGGCGCCGTGCTCACCTCGCTGCTGGCGATCGCGGCCGACGAGTCGCTGAAGCTTGTCGAGCGGCGCCTGCGTGCCGCCACGTCTGAGCGCCTCTGATGCTGGGCGACATCCTCGCCTGGCTGGCCGACCACCCGGGGACCTTCGAAACCGCGGCCAGCCGGCATATTGCCCTGTCGGTTACGGCCCTCGCCGCGGCCATGGCGCTGGCCTTGCCGCTGGCGCTCGTGCTGGTGCGCTGGCACCGCGCGGCAGGGCCGGTGATCGCTGCGGTCAACGTGCTGCGCACCATCCCCAGCCTCGCTTTGCTGGCCGCCATCCTGCCGCTGCTCGGCACCGGCTTCCTGCCGTCCGTCATCGCGCTTACGCTCTACGGCCTGCCGGCCATCCTCATCAACACCCATACGGCGCTGCGCGAGGTCGATCCCGACGTGGTCGAGGCCGGGCTTGGACAGGGCATGACAGCTCGCCAGGTCATGCGCCGCATCAGGGTCCCGCTTGCCCTGCCCGTAATCTTCGCCGGCATCCGGACGGCCGCGGTGCAGATCGTGTCGGCGGCGACCTTGGCGGCGTTCATCGGCGGCGGCGGCCTGGGCGAACTGATCACCGCCGGCATGGGCACCCTCAACATCGCCGAGCTCGTGCTCGGCGGATTGGCGGTTGCAGCGCTCGCGATGGCGACCGAGCTTTTTTTCGCAGGCCTCGAATGGAGCGTGCGGCGCTCGACCGGGGCTTCGGCATGATCCGCCTGGAGAACGTCAGCAAAACCTTCCCGGGCTCGGCCCGGCCGGCCGTCGATCGGCTCGATCTCGACGTGCCCGACGGCACGACCTGCGTGCTGATCGGGCCCTCGGGCTGCGGCAAGACCACGACCATGCGCATCGTCAACCGGCTGATCGAACCGACATCCGGCCGCATCGTGGTCGAGGGCCAGGACGTCACGCGCGCCGACGCCGTCGAGCTGCGCCGCCGCATCGGCTACGTCATCCAGCAGGTCGGCCTGTTCCCGCACATGACGATCGCCCAGAACGTGGCGACCGTGCCGCAGCTCCTGGGCTGGCCCGGTCGGCGCATCGCCCAAAGGGTCGAGGAGATGCTGTCGCTGGTCGGCCTCGAGCCCGCCCAGTTCCTCGGCCGCTATCCGCGCCACCTGTCGGGTGGGCAGCGCCAGAGGGTCGGCGTGGCGCGCGCGCTCGCCGCCGACCCGCCGGTCATGCTGATGGACGAGCCGTTCGGCGCCGTCGATCCGATCGTGCGGGCGGGCCTGCAGGCCGAGCTGCTGGGTATTTTGCGCCGCCTGGCCAAGACCGTGATCTTCGTCACCCATGACATCGACGAGGCGATCCGCATGGGCGACCTTTTGGCCATCATGAAGGAGGGACGGCTGGTGCAATGCGCCAGTCCCGAGGCGCTTCTCTCGGCGCCGAAAGACGCCTTCGTCGCCGATTTCGTGGGCGCCGACCGCGCCTTGAAGCGCCTCACCCTGACGACGGCGGGCGAAGCGGCGACGCCGACAGTCGCCGGCCCAGGTGCGCCCGTCGTTTCGCCGACGACCTCGCTGCGCGATGTCCTCTCGCTGCTGCTGGCTTGCGGCGCCGACGCCGCCGCGGTCGTCGATGCCGGCGGCACGTCGGTCGGTGCCGTCTCCCTGGCGACGATCCGCGAGCGTGCGGCGGCTCGAAAGTCCTGAGCCGCGACAAGCAACGGCAAGAAGGCAACTTATAGCCCACGATCCTTGACGCAGGAGGCAACGTCACACCTCCCCCGCCGTTAGTTCCATGAGCCGTGCAACTTATCTCCCGTCAGCGTGACAGATCGTGATCGACCCCAAAACCTCGACCAGCTCGAAGAGCACGATCCTGCCCTCGCATATTGCCGAAACTGTCGATGCGGTCGCGCAGATCCATTCGGACCACCATCTGAAACGCACGCCCGTCGAGAAATTCATGGACAGCTGGACTGCCCGGCTGGCGCGGCCGGCGGTCCTGGCGGGTGTCGTCTGCGGTGTTGCCTTGTGGATCGCCGCCAACTTGCTGGCGCCCCTCGCCGGCTACGCCATCATCGATGCGCCGCCGTTTCCCTGGCTGTTCGAGATGCTCACCTTCCTGGGCCTGATCATGGGGATTCTCATCCTGTCGACGCAGCGGCGCGCCGACCAGTTGGCCGAGCTGCGCGAGCAAATGACCCTGGAATTGGCAAGCGTGACCGAGCGGAAGGTCGCCAAGGTCATCGAGCTCATCGAGGAGCTTCGACGGGATAGTCCCACGCTGAAGAACAGGACCGACCCCGAAGCCAGGCAGATGTCCGTGCGGACAAGTCCCGGCGAAGTGCTGATCGCGATCAAGGATTCGCACGAGGAAATGACCGCGCGGTCGAATGATATCGCCTCTGCCCCGGAGGCCAAGGCCGGCGTCGACGCGGCCGAATGACCGCCCGAGGGCAACGACGCCGAACGCGGTCGTTCGCCTGTGCTACAACGTCCCATCGAGACAAGCTGCCATTGCGGTGAGCGCGGCTCGCCGCAATGCCTGGGGATCTAAATTGACCGCCGAAGCAATTTCTGTTGCCGTCTTCGTCATCATGCTGGGCGGCGCGGCCGCAGGCATTGCGCTGCGCCGGATCCTGCCGCCGCACCATCTGAACGACCATTCGAAGGATGTCGTCC
>DATHNU010000370.1:0-8421 GCA_035485695.1 Reyranella sp.
GCCGCCTCGTGGCCCGGCACGATCGGCAGCGGCGAGGGCCAGTCGCCGTTCATGACGTGCCAGTCGCTCTGGCAGACGCCCGAGGCCTTCATCTTGACCCGCACCTCGCCCGCCTTGGGCGGATCGAGCTCGCAGTCGACAACCTGCAAGGGCTCGTTGGGCTTGAACAGAACGGCGGCTTTCATCGCATCTCCTCCCGCAGGGCAGCGTCACTATAGCATCGGCCTTGCTTGACCCAGCATCGCAGGCACGTTCAACTCGGGCAAAAGAAAAGCCGGCTGGAGGAGATGAACATGAGCGGACCCAATCGTCGGGCGGTGTTGCGGGGCGGTGCAGGCCTGTCCGCCCTTGCATCCGGCGTGCTTGCCGCACCGGCCGTCATCGCCCAGGGCAAGCCCTTTGCCGGCACGACGATCAACGCCTCGTGCTTCCAGACGACCTTCTTCGAATACCTCAAGAACTACTTCCCGCAGTTCGAGGAGAAGACCGGGATCAAGGTCAATTTCAACATGCAGGCCTTCCCGGTCTACAACCAGCGCACCGACCTCGAATTGTCGACCAAGGGCTCGGCGCTAGACGTGGTCAACGCGACCTTCATCTATACCGGGCGCTGGATCGGCGCCGGCTGGCTCACCAACCTCGACACCTTCACCAAGGATCCCAAGATGACTCCGGCGGACTGGGCGCCGGAGGACTTCGTGGCCGGCACGCAGTCAGCGATGCAGAACGCCAAGGGCGAGACCTTCGCTTACTCCTGGGAAGGCGGCGCCATGATCCAGGCCGCGGCCCGTTACGACCTGATCGAGAAGGCGGGGCTTGCGATGCCTAAAACCTTCGACGAACTGACCAAGGTCTGCGACGCCACCCACGGCAAGGACGGCGTGGCGGCCTTCACCGCCGACAAGCTGCATCACTGGAACTGGATTCCCTACCTGATGGGCCTGGGCGGCGGCGTGTTCAAGGCGCCGCCGGAGAACCTGACGCCGACCTTGGCCACGCCGCAGGCCGCGCAGTCGGGCGAATGGTACGCCAACCTTTTGATGAAATACGGGCCGGACGGGCTGCTCTCCTACTCCGACGACCAGGCGATGCGCTCGCAGATGTCGGGCCGCGCCAACATCCGCACCCAGTCGATCACCTGGATGGTGCCGCTCGCCAAGCACGCCGAGAGCACGGTGCAGAAGACGGTGCGCTACGGGCTGATGCCGAGCGGGCCCGCCGGCAACTTCGCCGGCTGCAACAGCCACGGGCTCGGCATCCCGGCCGGCTCGAAGAAGAAGGAAGCGGCGTGGGAGTTCATCAAGTGGGCGCTGTCCAAGGAGACGCTCGCCATGGTCGTCAAGGACCATGGCTATCCCAGCGTCTGCCGGCTTTCGGTCATCAACAGCCCCGAGTTCAAGAACGTGCTGACGCTGAACGGCCAGGACGTGGCGTCGCTCTATCTTGAGGTGCTGAAGCTGGGCGGCAAGTCCGGCTACATGAAATACCGCACGGTGCCGATCTATCCGCAGGTCGGCGACAAGATCAACAAGGCGATCGAGCGTATCGCCACCAAGCAGCAGGCCGCGCCCGAGGCGCTGAAGCAGGCGCAGGCCGAGGCGATCCAGGATCTGCAGAAGGCTGGGATCAAGGTTGATACTTGAAATCCCTCTTCGTCCTCTCCGCCGCGTAGCGAGGGAGAGGAAGGGACCCATTGCGAAGCAATGGGTAGGTGAGGTGGTGCGCGCCAAGGACGAGATGCTAGCCGATGCAAATGCTGGGCCCACCTCACCCTCCCCGCGCTTTCGCGCGGGTCCCCTCCCTCTCCCCCCGCGATGACGCGGGCGGAGAGGGCGTTCGAGGCATGAGCTTCTCGCGCCAGCAGCACCGCTTCTTCGTCTTCTGCGTCGCGCCGTCGCTGGCGGTGCTGGCGCTGATCACCTTGCTGCCGGCGCTCTATCTGCTGGCGACCAGCTTCACCCAGCTCAGCCTGACGCGGCCCGAGACGCAGTGGGACTTCTCCCAGCCGCTGGAGAGCTACCGCCAGCTCCTGGCGGACGAGCGCCTGCACAATTCGGTCTGGGTGCAGATCAAGCTGTCGTTCTGGACGGTGCTGCTGCAGCTCCTGATCGGGCTTCTGCTGGCACTGCTGCTCAACATGCGCACGCGGCTGATCGAGGCGCTGCGCACGGTGTTCCTGATCCCCATGGTGCTGCCGCCGATCGTCGTCGCCATCATCTGGAAGGTGATCTACACGCCCGACATCAGCCCGATGCACGGCATCTTCCGCGCCCTGGGCTGGAACGTACCGGCGCTGATCACCGATCCCAACTGGGCGCTCACCTCGATCATCATCGCCGACACCTGGGAATGGTTTCCCTTCACCATGCTGATGGTGCTGGCGGCCCTGCAGATGATGCCGCAGGAGCTTCTGGACGCCGCCAAGGTCGACGGTGCCTCGCCGTGGCAGCTCACGCGTTACGTCACCCTGCCCTTCATTCAGGGCGTGCTGCTGGTCGCGGGCCTCTTCCGCCTAATCGATTCGATAAAGGCCTTCCCGCTGATCTTCATCCTGACCGACGGCGGGCCGGGCAACCTCACCGAGGTCACGAACTATTATTCGTACCTGCAGGCCTTCAACTTTTCCTTCCTGGGCTTTTCCAGCGCCATCACCGTCGCCCTGCTCGCCGCGACCATCGCGCTCAGCTGGTTGATCGTGCGCGCCGTCGGATGGGGCACCAAAATTGACTAGGTCGACGAGCAAGCGCGATCGCGTCCTGATGCAGACCCTGGCGGTCGTGCTGGCGCTGCTGGCGCTCGCGCCGTTCCTGTGGCTGCTGCTGATGTCGTTCAAGACCAACGCCGAGATCTTCCGCTTTCCGCCGCGGCTGCTGTTCGACGCGACCCTGGCCAACTACGCGGCCCTGTGGACCTCGGAGTTCCGCAGCTCCTTCGGCAACAGCCTGATCGTGAGCGTGGCCTCGACGGTGCTGTCGCTGGTGATCGGCGTGCCGGCGGCCTATGCGCTATCGCGCTGGACGCGGCGAGGCGGCGGTACGATCACGCTGTGGATCCTGGCCAGCCGCATGGCGCCGCCGATCGCCTTCACCATCCCGTACTTCCTGGTCTATCGCCATCTCGAGCTTTTGGACACGCTGACCGGCCTCATCATCATCTACCTCACGTTCAACCTGTCGCTGGTGATCTGGATGATGCGGCCCTTCTACGACCAGTTGCCGCGCTCGCTCGAGGAGGCGGCATGGATCGACGGCGCCACCATGTGGCAGGGCTTTTACCGCATCATCCTGCCGCTCTCCGGTCCCGGGCTCGCCGCGACGGCGATCCTCTGCTTCCTGTTCGCCTGGAACGACTTCTTCTTCGCCCTGATCCTGACCCGCACCGAGGCCATGACGGCGCCGGTGGCGGTCGTCAATTTCATGAATTACGAAGGCTGGGAATGGGGCCGCATCGCCGCCGGCGGGACCATGATCATGCTGCCGGTGCTGGTGTTTTCCTTCATCGTGCGGCGATATCTGGTGAGCGGCCTGACCGGAGGGGCGATCAAAGGATGACCAGGGTACTTCTCATCACCGGCGGCGCCTCGGGCATCGGCGCCGAGACCGCGCGTCGCGCGGCGGGCCGCGGCTACAAGGTCGCCCTGAACTACCGCTCGCGCGACGCGCAGGCCCGGCAGGTGGTGGCCGACATCGGGGCGGCGGGCGGAATGGCCGTCGCCCTGCCCGCCGACATGGCGCGCGAGGCCGATATCGTGCGGCTGTTCGAGGAGACCGAGCGGGCGCTCGGTCCGGTTACCCATCTGGTCAACAGCGCCGGCGTCGGATACCGCACGCGAGTCGACGAATACGATGCGGCGCGGCTCGCGAATCTCTTCGCGATCAACGCGATCGGCCTGATGCTGTGCTGTCGCGAGGCCGCGAAGCGCCTGTCGACCCGGAACGGCGGCAAGGGGGGCGCCATCGTCAATGTCTCGTCGATGGCCTCGACGATCGGCGGACGGCTGGGCGCGAGCGCCTATGCGGCGACCAAGGGCGCGGTCGATGCCTTCACCAAGGGCTTCGCCCGCGAGGCGGCTGCCGAGGGTATCCGGGTCAATGCGATCCGGCCGGGCATGGTGCTGACTGAAATGACCGAAGGCTCGCTCGCGGAGCCGGCCTTCCGAGCCCGCATCGAGGCGTCGATTCCCATGCACCGCGTGGGCGAGAGCCACGAGATCGCCGAGGCGATCCTGTGGCTGCTGTCCGACGAGGCTTCCTTCATCACCGGCGCCATGATCGACGCGGCGGGCGGCGGCTACATCATCTAGTGCGCGTTCCGATTCGAGGGCTCGACAGCGACTCTTTCCTCCCCTCGTCCTACGAGGGGAGGTGTCGCCGTCATACGCCGACGGAGGGGTCATGAGCCCCACCGTACGCGTGGCTCATGACCCCTCCGGCCTTCGGCCACCTCCCCACTTCGTGGGGAGGCAGTACGTCAGTTCCTCGTCTTGTCGACCAATGCGCGCTCCTTGATCCATGGCATCATGCCGCGCAGCTTGGCGCCGATCTCCTCGATCGGATGCTCCGACATCTTCTTGCGCATGGCCTTGAACGAGGCCTGGTTGACCTTGTTCTCGAGCATCCAGTCGCGCGCGAAGCGGCCGGACTGGATGTCGGCCAGCACGCGCTTCATCTCGGCCTTGGTCTCGTCGGTGACGATGCGCGGTCCCGAGCGGTACTCGCCGTACTCGGCGGTGTTGGAAATCGAGTAGTTCATGTTGGCGATGCCGCCCTCGTAGATCAGGTCGACGATCAGCTTGACCTCGTGCAGGCATTCGAAATAGGCCATCTCCGGCGCGTAGCCCGCCTCGACCAGGGTCTCGTAGCCCGCCTTGATCAGCTCGACCAGGCCGCCGCACAGCACGACCTGCTCGCCGAACAGGTCGGTCTCGCACTCTTCCTTGAAGGTGGTCTCGATGGTGCCGGCGCGGCCGCCGCCGATCGCCGAGGAATAGCTGAGGCCGATCTCGAGCGCATTGCCCGACGAATTCTGTGCCACCGCCACCAGGCAGGGTACGCCGCCGCCGCGCAGATATTCGGAGCGCACGGTATGGCCGGGACCCTTGGGGGCGATCATGAAGACGTCGATGTCGGAACGCGGCGAGATCAGGTTGAAGTGGACGTTGAGCCCGTGCGCGAAGGCGAGCGCGGAGCCCGGGCGCATGTTGGGGCCGAGGTCGGCGGTGTAGATGTCCGACTGCAGCTCGTCCGGCGTCAGCACCATGACGATGTCTGCCCACTTCGCGCCCTCGGCCGGGTTCATCACCTTGAAGCCTGCTTCCTCGGCCTTCTTGATGGTGGCCGAGCCGGGCTTCAGCGCAATGCGCACGTCCTTCACGCCCGAATCGCGCAGGTTCATCGCGTGGGCATGGCCCTGGCTGCCGTAACCCACGACCAGGACCTTCTTGCCCTTGATCAGGTTCACATCAGCATCGCGATCGTAGTAGACACGCATGGGGCCATTCCTCCTGGTAGTGTGCGCTCTTTGCATTAAACGGGGGCTTACTAGACAACCCGGCCCGCAAAGGCCAGCTTCAATTCCATGTCCTCAATACGCTTCTCTTTCGTGCTGCTGACCGCGCTGCAGGCCCTGAGCGCCTGCGCCAATCATCCCGACTCAACGGCGCCGACCGGCCCGGCCGTGCCGATGCCGCAGCTCTCGGCCGCCATCGCCAACTCCACACCCGAGGAGGCACGCCGGGCGATCAGCAACAAGACCTGGCTGTGGACCCTGGGCGGCGGACCCTACCAGGTGCATTACTCGACAGCGGACGGGCGTGATTTTGCGTGGCTGGTGGGCGAAAGCAGGATCCTGCGCGGGGAGTGGCGAATTGACACCACGACCAGCCCGCAGGGCGGCCCGCTCGTCCAGCTCTGCCTGCGCTATCCCGGCGTCCGGCGACCCGATCTCAGCGGTGACTGGAACTGCCGTCCGGCTGGCACGTTCTTCGAACAAATGGCCGACCGCGAAAGCGGCGACCCGTTGCACCTGCTCGATCGCACCCAGGCGCAATTCGTGCTGACGACGCCGCCATCGAATCTGGCCCAGGTGGAAGCGCAGGTTGTGAACCGCTAACGGCTTGCGAGGGCGAGGCGCAGGCCGAGCAGCGCCAGGGCGCCGCCCATGAAGCGATCGAGCCAGACCTTCGCGCGGCGATAGAAAGCCCGTGCCGGGCCGCCCGAGAACAGCAGCGCCAGCAGCGCGAACCAGGCGAACTCGTTGAACACCACGACGGCCAGCACCGTGGCGTCCATCCAGGCCGGCAGATTGGCGGGCAGCAGCGACAGGAAGATGCTGCCGAAGAACACCATGATCTTGGGATTGCTGAGCTGCAGCAGCAGAGCGCGCAGGAAGCCCTGCCAGCCGCTGGCGCGGCCGATCATCCCGGCCGGAATCTCCGGCAACGGATCGCGCGCATGGCGCCACAACTGAATCGCCAGATAGAAGAGATAGATCGCGCCGCCAATGCGGAAGGCGAGGTAGAGCCAGTCGAAGCGCGCGAACAGCGCCTGCAGGCCGAAGAGCGCCGCGGTCGCCCACACGAGCGCCCCCACCATCATGGCCAAGGCCGCCAAAAGCCCACCGCGTCGGCCGGCGACTGCTGAGGTCTGGATCACCAGCACGGTCGAGGGACCGGGGCTCGCGACGGCCAGGAGATGGACGACCGCCAGGCCCGCGAGAGGAAGAAGAAAATCCATCATTGCTGGGGGCGCGCCACTCCAGTGGCGCGATCATGAACAAGGAAAGACGCGCCACTGAAGTGGCGCGCCGCCAGCGAAGACCTCACAGCGCCTCGCCGCCGCGTGACATGGCGACGATGCCGGTGCGGCCGACATCGACCAGGCCGAGGCCTTCCATCAGGCCGACGAAGGTCTGCACCTTGTCGGAATTGCCGGTGACCTCGAACACGAAGGAATCGGTCTTGGCGTCGATCACCTTGGCGCGGAACACGTCGGCCAGGCGCAGCGCCTCGACACGCTGGTCGCCGGTGCCCCTGACCTTGACCAGCGCCAGCTCGCGCTCGATGTGCGGGCCCTCGACGGTGAGGTCGCGCACGCGATGCACCGGCACCAGCCGGTCGAGCTGCGCCTTGATCTGCTCGATGATCATCGGCGTGCCCTTGGTCACGATGGTGATGCGCGACAGGTTCTCCTTGGCGTCGGTCTCGGCGACCGTGAGGCTCTCGATGTTGTAGCCGCGGCCCGAGAACAGGCCGACGACACGCGCCAGGATGCCGGGCTCGTTGTCGACCAGCACCGAGATGGTGTGGCTCGACACCAGATCGGACGGGCTCACACCAGCACCATGCCTTCTTCCGACATCGGCTTGGCGGCCTTGTCGTCGGGACCCAGCAGCATGTCGTTGTGCGCTGCACCCGAAGGGATCATCGGGAAGCAGTTCTCCGTCTTGTCGACCAGCACATCGACAACGACCGGCCGGTTGACCGAGATCATTTCCTTGATGGTGTCGTCGAGCTTGGCCGGCTCATGGCAGCGCAGGCCAACGGCGCCAAACGCTTCAGCGAGCTTCACGAAGTCGGGCAGCGATTCCATGTAGCTCTCGGAATAGCGGCCGCCATGCAGCAGTTCCTGCCACTGGCGCACCATGCCCATGTACTGGTTGTTGAGGATGAAGATCTTCACCGGCAGGCGGTACTGCGCCACCGTCGAAAGCTCTTGGATGTTCATCATGATCGAGGCCTCGCCCGCCACGTCGATGACGAGCGCCTCGGGATGGGCGATCTGCACGCCCATCGCGGCCGGCAGGCCGTAGCCCATGGTGCCGAGGCCGCCCGAGGTCATCCAGCGGTTGGGCTCCTCGAACTTCAGGAACTGCGCCGCCCACATCTGGTGCTGGCCCACTTCGGTGGTGATGTAGTGGTCGCGGCTCTTGATGTGATGGTAGAGCCGCTCGAGCGCGTATTGCGGCTTGATGGTCTCGTTGTCCTGCTTGTAGGCGAGGCAGTTGCGGGCACGCCAGCCGTCGATCTCGCCCCACCACGCCTTCAGCGCCTTGAGGTCGGTGCGCGGCTGTCTGGCCTTCCACACCCGGATCAGCTCCTCCAGCGCGTGGCCGGCATCGCCCACGATCGGCAGATCGACCCGCACGTTCTTGTTGATCGAGCTGGGATCGATATCGACGTGGATCTTCTTGGAATGGGGCGAGAACTCGGCGAGCTTGCCGGTGATGCGATCGTCGAAGCGCGCGCCGATATTGATCAGCACGTCGCAGTTATACATCGCCAGGTTGGCTTCGTAGGTGCCGTGCATGCCCAGCATGCCGAGGAACTGCTTGTCCGACGCGGGAAACGTGCCGAGTCCCATCAGGGTGTTGGTGATGGGATAGCCGGTCATGTGGACGAACTGGGCGAGCAGCTTGGACGCC
>DATHNU010000371.1:0-3770 GCA_035485695.1 Reyranella sp.
TTCCTGCGCGACCCGTCGCTCTATCCCCTGTTCGCCAAACAGGTCGCCGGCAAGTACAGCCTCTTCGTCGTCAGCGCCGACCGCTACGACGCCAGCTCCGACGCGGTGATCCTGCTCGGCGGCGACCGGCGTGCGGTCGACGATCTGGCGGCCTCGCTCGTGGGCGGCGCTGGCTATCTGATCCAGCGACGGCTGAGCCCGGCCCCGGCGCTGGCCGAACGCTTCGGACCGAGGCTCTGGTCGGTGCGCCTCCGCGTCTTCGTGACGCCGGACGGGCCGGTCATACACCGAGCTGCCGCCAAGATCGCGACGGGCAACAACGCGGCCGACAACTACTGGCGCGCCGGCAACCGGCTGGGCGCCATCGACCTCGCCACGGGGCAGATCACCCGCGTCGTGGTTGGAACGGGCCTGGACCTCAAGCAGGACGCGCTGCACCCCGACACTCAGCAGGCGATCGTTGGGACCACGATCCCGAACTGGACCCAGATCGTCGCGGACGTGAAACTGGCTGCCGAGACTTTCGCGGGCATCCGAACCCAATCGTGGGACATCGCCCTTGCTGACCCGGCACCGACCTTCCTCGAGCTGAACTTCGGCGGCGACCTCAACCTGCACCAGCTTGCCCACGGGCGGGGTGTCCTGGACGACCAATATCGAACCCACCTCCGGCGCTGCGGCTACAAGGGCCGGCTCTGACCTGATCTTCGAGGCGCCGTTTGCACGGCGCCCTGCCAGCATCAGCCCATGAAGATCGACGACGTCAGATCGAGAGCCTGTGCCGCTTGCGCCAGGAGGGCCGCAAGGGTCGCGCGGCCGATGGCGCGCGGCCCGGCTACGCCGGCTGCGCCCTTGCCCCCCTCCGGCTTCGCGGCCGGCGGTTCGGCAGATGCCGGACATGGAGAGGGCGGGGCAGGGAGCCCGGCCCGCCGCTCCGGTCCCTGGTGTCAACATCTGCAGACGCGGAGCTGGAGCTGTTCCGGCAAAGCGTGAACTGCGCCGCCGTGCTGGAACGCATGGTCGGCGGCTGGAAGCTGGACGTGCGCGAGAGCACACGGCGCGCGCTGAAATACCGCCGCGGCGAGGGCGAGATCATCATCGTCAACCACGACGGCCGCGGCTGGTGGGATGCGACTGGCAGCGCCAAGGGCGACGTGTTCAACCTGGTACAGCACTTGGATCCGTCGCTGAACTTCGGCGCCGTCCGCAAGGTGCTTCGGCGCTTCGTCGGCATCGCTCCGGCTTTTCCCCCGGCCGAACGCCGCCGGAAGTCTGACGCCGACGAGCCTGATCGCTCGCCCGGCCAGCGATGGGCAGCACGGCCAGCACTTCGGCGTGGTGACGCCGCCTGGACATACCTGGCCGAGGTTAGAGCGCTCCCGCAGCAGGTGCTCGAGGCGGCGGCACGGCAGGACTGCGTGCGGTTGGGTGCCTATGGCAGCGCGTGGTTCGCGCATCGTTGGAACGGGGTCGTCACCCAGGTCGAGACCCGAAGCCGATCTTACAAGGGCTCGCTCCGCGGCGGACAGAAGACGCTGTTCCAATTCGGCATCGCCGACCAAGCCTGCCGGGCGGCCGTGCTGGAGGCGCCGATCGACGCACTCAGCCTGGCCGCAATCGAGCACATGCGCGCGGATACCCTCTATGTCGCGTCCGGCGGCGGGATGGGACCCGGCACGCTGGACGCGCTGCGCACGACCTTGACCCGCTTGCACCAAGTCGCGGGCGTGCTGGTGAGCGCGGCCGACGCGAACGCGGCCGGGGATCGCTACGCCGAGCGGCATTCGGCGCTCGCTGCAGACGCGGCGGTCAGGTTCGAGCGGCTGCGTCCGCCCGAGGGACAGGACTGGAACGACGTTCTTGTTGAGAGGAGAGGGGCATGAAGCCCGAACGCGCTTGGGTCCGGCTGGAATCCGGTCGCCGGTTGAACCTCCTGCAGCCCGCCCCCGACAGCTGGACCGACCGTGATCTGGCCATTGGCCTGTCGCGGACGTATCGCTGGGGCGGTCACTCCTGCTGGGATCTGCCGCTCTCCGTCGCCCAGCACAGCCTGCTGGTTCTCGTGCTGCGGCAGAAGATCACGCCGCTCGACCAGCTGACCCGCGGAGAAGCACGGCGTGAGCTGCTGCATGACGCCGACGAGGGCATGCTCAGCTTCGATCCGATCTCACCGCTCAAGCCGCATCTCGGCGCCGATTACGACAGCCTTGTCTGCCGGCTCAGGACGGCAATCGAGACGCGCTATGGCATCCCGGCTTGGGATGACCAGAGCTACGCCGCCCACAAGCGCGCCGACCGGCTCGCCGCGGCGTCCGAGGCGGTGCATGTCGCCGGGTGGTCGCAACAAGATCTGCAGGGCACGCTGGGCATTCAGACCCGGCCACTCGCTGAAGACCCGCTGCCAGCGCTCACCGGGCTGAAGCCCTGGGAGCCGTGGCCAGCGCGGACCGCCGCAGCCCTGTTTCTGGCGAAGCTGCGTGAGCTGACGGGCAGCGAGCCTCTGGAATACCCGGCGGACCTCGATGCGTGCATGGCGCGCGAGAAGACCGTGGCCGAACTCGCGACCGCCTTCAGCCGGTTGCCCCCTGGCCGCCGCCTGCGATGCGGCCGACCGCCGACGGGCAACAGCCTGACGGACACCTTGGTGCGCGTGGAGGCGTGGGATCATTCGGCCTCGATCGAGGGCGTGATCGTCGATGGCGAACGGGACGGGGAGGGAGGCTGGGACTTCGACGCCCCTTTCACCGTGCTCACCACGGATGAAGAGCTGATCACCTGCCGGGGAGATTGCTATGTCGATATCCAGTGACGTGCTCAACGGCCTGACGGTCGATCAGGCGACGGCCGCGGCGTTGTCCGGCGCTGTGTTGGTTCTGGCCGGTGCTGGGACTGGCAAGACCAAGACCCTTACCGCCGGCGTCGCGCACCGGATTGCCGCTCGGGGCATTCCGGCCTCGCGCATCCTGGCGGTAACCTTCACCAACAAGGCTGCCGCCGAGATGCTCTCGCGCATCCGGGCGGGGTTGGGCGACGGCGGCGCACCGAGTTGGATCGGCACGTTCCACGGCCTCGGCGCACGGCAGTTGCGCATCGAGCCAGAGGTCGCGGGTCTTCGGCCAGGCTTCGACATCATGGATGCCGATGACAGCCGCCGGATCATCAAGCGGGTCATGAAGGGTATGAACCTCAATGCCGCCGATGATGACGTGTCGATCGGCCGCGACCCGCTCAAGCTGATGTGCAACCGGATCTCGGCATTCAAAGATGCGCTCGTGATCCCCAGCGAAGCGGCAACGCACGTCGAGGCGCAGATCGCGAATGCCAACGGCGCCGACCTTCGGGTCGATCCACATCACCTGAGGATGGCGGCTCGCCTGTATGTCGAATATCAGCGCGTTCTGCGCGATGCGAACGCAGCCGATTTCGGCGATCTCCTGTTATGGCCAGTGCGCGCTATGCGGGCAAATCGCGACTATTTGGACCGATGGGCGGGACGGTTCGACGCCGTGCTTGCCGACGAATACCAAGACGTTAATCAGGCGCAATATTCCTGGCTTCGTCTCCTCGCCGCCTCGCGTGGCGAGCTGTTCGCCGTCGGTGACGATGACCAAAGTATTTATTCATGGCGGGGGGCCGATATTCGTTTCATTCGCCGCTTTACACGCGACTTCCCGAACGCCACGCAGGTTCGGCTCGAAGAAAACTTCCGCTCGACAGGGCACATTCTGTCCGCCGCGAATGCCGTCATCGCACAGGATCGCGGACGGCTC
>DATHNU010000372.1:0-3770 GCA_035485695.1 Reyranella sp.
GTTCCACACGCGCCGCACGCCAGCTGTTCCCCCAAGGCGCACATCCCCTCCGCTTACACGTGCGCGAGGGACGCATCGAAGGATAAAATTCGATCAGAATTTTGCTAATGTGCGATGGATAATGGATCGGCCCGACGCCGCACGGTGAATACGGCGTGGCGCGCGCGGTGCAAGAGCGCTTCTGCGAGAGGGCCGGTCGTTCGCTGATGGAACCGTTCGCCTCGGCCGTGGAATATTATCTCCAGCCGCAGCATCGCCCGTGGGTCGGCGTCGAGTCGCGTCGAACTCGGCCTGTTCTGATGCTTCCGCGCAAGTACCGTGACGCCGGGTGCGCTCACGCCTTTATCAGGCCAGTGATCATCGAGATGATCTCGTCGCCGGACGTCTCCTTGACTTGACGCCAGCCGACTTGGACGCCGCGCCGCAGCACGCAGACGCGATCAGCCAGGCGGAACACCTGATCAAGATTGTGGCTGATGATCAGGATGGCCAGATTGCGTGCCCGCAGGCTGCGGATGATTTCCTCGACCTTCGCCGTCTCGGCGACGCCGAGGGCGGCGGTCGGCTCGTCCATCAGCACCAGCTTGGTCGCCCAATGCGTCGCCCGGGCTATCGCGACCCCCTGGCGCTGCCCGCCCGACAGGTCGCGAACGCTGGCCCGCACCGACGGCACGCGAATGTCGAGCTCATTGAGCAGCCCTTGGGTCTCGCTCGCCATTCGCTTCTTGTCGAGGCGGCGCAGCGGACCGCGTACCAGCTCGCGGCCGAGAAACATGTTCATGAACACCGGCTGGCTATCCGCCAGCGCGAGGTCCTGGTAGATCACCTCGATGCCGCGGCGGCGCGCCGCGCTGGCGTCGGTGAAGCTGACCGGCTCTCCATCGATGGCGATGGTGCCCGAGGTTGGCTGAAGGACGCCGGAGATCATCTTGACCAGGGTCGACTTGCCGGCGCCGTTGTCGCCAACCAGCGCGACGATCTCCCCGGCGAAGAGATTGAGCGTGAAATTCTCGATGGCGACAAGACCGCCGAACTCCTTGCGAACCCGATGCAGGTTGAGCACGGGCCCGGCGTCGCTCCGAACGGCGCTTGCGCCCGTCGGCGCCACGGGCTCCGGCTGGCTCATCCCGGCCAAGACGCCGGTGCACCCTGGGCGGTGAAGATGCCCTGCGGGTCGGGCCTAGCAGCGTCGATTCCGGCAATGCCGACGACATAGGCGCGCGTCACGAAGGCCCGGATGCGAAAGATGAAGACGCTGTCGCCCGGCAACACGAAGCGAGCAGCCGGCACCTCGATCATCCCGTAGTAGGCGATCGCCGCTGGCGGGATCTCCACCGACAGCCGGGCGGCGTCGGCGACGGTCGGTTCGGACACGACGATGGCCTTGACGTCATACGGCAGGAAGATCGGGTCGATATGGAGGCCACCGCCGAAACCATAGGCTCGGCTCCCGAAAGAATGCGAGATCTCGGGGGGATAGGTGGTCGCCGCCAGCTCCGGCAGATCCTCGCAAGCGTGCAGACCAGTCGTTTCGGTCAGCCCGTGGCCGAGCTCCACCTGGGTCGCGCCGGCCGTGGCCAGCGCCTCGAACATCACGGCGGAGTTGGCGCCGGTCGCATTGACCTGCAGGCCGCGCCGGCCGGCGGCGTCCAGGCGCTGCGCCGCCGCCTCGAGCGTGCGCAAGTTATGGCTCGGCAGGACGCGCCGCCGCTCGAGATCGAATAGAATGCCGGAAAGGTGGTGATGACGGCGAAGCGTGCCCGGTCAAGCGCGTCAAGTCGATCAACTACGACCGCGATCGCATGGGCATAGAAGCCGCCCTCATGGCCGTTGTAGAATAGGTCGCCGGGCGCCTGAATCCGGCCGAGCAACGCTTGGGTTCGCCCCCGCCGGGCGGCGGCGACCGCCTCCGCCGCCTTCTCGTCGCTGAACACCGTCCAGCATTCCGGCTCCAGCGCCGCCGCCGCATCGGCCTCGGCCCGGAGGATTTGCACCAGATGGCCGACATTGCCGATCCGCATGCCGCCCCGATAGGTAACGCGGGTCCCATCTTGGTCATGGGCAAAGACGCTGAGGCCGTGGCGATTACCTGCGGCTCGCAGATGCCTGGCATTCGCACGCACGGCATCGAGATCGACGACATAGCTGTTGGCCGGGATTCGGCCCTGTCGACGCAGGGCGATGGCGGCCTCTACCAGAGAGGGGTTACGCCGGCAGATGACGTCGAGGAGCATGGCTAGTGGCCTGCTGCAAAAGCGAAAGATCAGGTCAATTTCTGACGCAGCGATATTGCGACGGCCAGCAGAATGATACAGCCGCGAACGATCATTTGCTCCGACACCGAGAGACCCATCAAGATCAGGCCGTTGTTCAGCATCCCCATGAGGAGCGAGCCGACGAGCGCCCCCGGAACGGAGCCGGAGCCGCCCGTCAGCCGCGTGCCGCCGACGATGACGGCGGCGATCACCGTCATCACGTCGGCCTCTCCCAGGGTGTAGCGGGCACCCTGCAGGCGGCCGGCATACAGCAGGCCGGCAACAGCAGCTGAACTCGCGCTGATCACCAACACGGCAACCCGCACCCGATCGACCTTAATGCCGGCGCCCCGCGCCGCCGACTGGCTGTCGCCGATCGCCAGCACATGGGCCCCGAACCGGGTCTGGCGAAAGACGAAATGGCCGATCGCCAGCGCCATCGCCGACCAGACGACTAGGGCCGGCACCGGCCCCAGCTGCCCAGAGCCGAAGAGTTCGACGAACCACGCATTGGTCACCGGCACCGATTGTAGATCCGTGATGGTGCGGGCGTGCCCCGCCACCAGGTCGAGCGTGGCCAACGTGACGAGGAAGGAAGGCAGGCGCAGTCTGGTCACGAAAAGCCCGTTGACCAAGCCGATCGCCGCACCCGTTCCCAGCCCGGCGAGGATGCCAAGCACGATACCGTGCTGGCGCAGCATGACCGCGGTGACGAGCGCCGAGAGAGCGACGACCGAGCCGATCGACAGGTCGATCTCGCCAGCGGCGAGCACGAAGACCATGCCGACCGCCATGACGCTGATCGGCGTCGTCTGTTGGACGATATTCAGCAGATTCCCGGTGGTGAGGAACCCGCTCTCCCGCAACACCACCGAGAAGACGGCGAGAATCAAGACGAAGCCGAGATAGACGACATAGCGGCTGGGATCGACCAGCCGCAGCGCGGCCAGCCGGGTCATCGGATTGCCGGGTCTCTGGGCGGCACCCGGCTGGCGACGCCGAAACCGGCTGCAATTTGGTCGCATGGCATCACAAGGATCGAACATCGCCTCGACAAGACCGGCGTCACGATCAGAGCTTGACGGCGTCGAGCACCGATTGCGGCGCGGCGCGGTGCAGTGAAATCTGCCAGCCATCGACGACGTTGGCCTTGGTGATGGTGAGCGCCGGCACGACCAGGAAGGCCGGCGCCGGCTTACCGAGCAGCCCGTAGGCGCCGGCATCGGCCATCGCTCGACCGAGCGCATAGGCCTCGTCGGCAACGATGCCGACGACGTTGCCGTTCTTCACCATGTCGAGCGCGATCGGCTCGCTGAGGTCCAGCGTCACAATCTTGGTGTGCTTGTTCCCGGCGTTGCGCAGGACGCTGAGCACGCCCTCGGCCGGCTCGGCCCAGGTCACGTAGATGCCGTCGAGATCGGGCGTCTTCAGCAGCATCGCCAGAGCCGCCTCTTCGGCGCGCGACGGATCGGCGATGCCCTGCTGAGCGGCGATCTTGATGTTCGGATAGTCCTT
>DATHNU010000373.1:0-2986 GCA_035485695.1 Reyranella sp.
CGACGACAGGCAAGCAGCAGCACCGTTCGCTCCTTTGGATGACTTCGGGGGTGGAGTCTTAGCGTACCAGCGCGACGTTGTCGCGACGCTCCAGCTCGCTCTTGGTGTCGGTCCCTTCACGCTTCGCGCGAATGAGCTCAGCCCGATTCTGGGTGTAGGCGGAACGCAGCGCGGCGTAGTAGTCGACGCTGTTCTTCTCCAGGTCGTCGAGCGCGAACATGGTGCGCGAGCGATAGTCGATGATGTTCATCGCGTAACGTGGCCCGGAAAACCAGAACCAGTCGGCATTGAAGGCGATCGGCAGGATCTGGAACGGGTCGATGGCGTAGTCGACCATCAGGCCGGTCGCATCGCGCGCGTTGGACGGCCCGGCAAGCGGCAGCATGAGGAAGAAGCCGCCATTTTCCGGCTCGACGTTCTTGCCCGCCCACATGCCGATGGTCTGGCCGGCATCAGTCTTCGTGCGCTTCATGCCGAACATGGTGGCGACATCGAACAGGCCGGCGACACCCAGGGTCGAGTTCACCAGGAAGCGCGCCATCGTCGTGGCAGCGCGGCTGGGATCGCCCTGGAAGACTTCGTTGATGGCGGTGACGGGCTCGCCGAGATTGTCGAGCAGGTTGCGCACGCTCTTCTGCGCCGGCTCCGGCACGCCGTCGCGATACATCACCGCGAGCGGCCGGACCGCGATCATGTCGACCGTGCGGTTGATCGCGAAGATGAACCGGTTGGGCGTCTCGATCGGGTCCCAGACTTCGGCGGCGCCTGTGTCGCCCGACGCACAGCCGCCCACCAGGGCGGCGGCCACGGCAGCCGCGAAAACAGAGCGACGGACGCCAGCCGTCATCGACTTGGATACGCTTTCGATTATCAACGCCAAACCCGGGCCCCCGCAGGCCCTGGGAATGGGCCAAAAACGCGCGACCAGTGTTGCACACGCCGCTTGCACTTTGAAGTGCATAGGAAAGAGCCCCCGCCCTGTTGGTTGGCGGCCATAGACTGCACCTAACAGAAGCCCCTTGCAAACATAAAGATATGCTTATATCCTTTGACGCATGGATCACCTTCTCACCCTCCTGCGGGCCGCGGCCGAAGATACAAGGCTGCGCATTCTGGCGTTGGCGGCGCGCGAAGACCTGACCGTCAGCGACTACGTCCACGTGCTTGGCCAAAGCCAGCCACGCGTTTCACGCCATCTGAAACTCCTTGTGGAGGCGGGGCTTCTGGAGCGCTTCCGCGAGGCCCAGTTCACACGCTTTCGCCTCGTCACGTCAGGCGACGATGCCGCCCTGGTGCGCGAGTTCGTGCGTCGGCTCGATCCCAAGCATGCCCGCATCGCCGCCGACCGTTCGCGGCTCGACGCCCTGCAGCAGCGGCGCCAGACCGCCGCCGCGCGCTTCTTCCGCGACAACGCCCAGCGCTGGGACGAATTGCGCGTGCTGCACGTCGCCGACCGCGAGATCGAACGGGCGCTTGCCCACCATCTGCCGCTGGGTGCCCGCCGCCTGCTCGACATCGGCACCGGCACCGGCCGGCTGCTCGAGGTGCTGGCGCCCAAGGTCGAACAGGCGATCGGCGTCGACCAGTCGCGCGAGATGCTGGCGCTGGCGCGCGCCAACCTCGCGCGCGCCGGCATCGACAATGCCGACATCCGGCTGGGCGACATGTATGCCCTGCCCTTCGAGGCCGACA
Organism: Reyranella sp.; assembly: GCA_035485695.1. Classification (GTDB taxonomy): domain Bacteria; phylum Pseudomonadota; class Alphaproteobacteria; order Reyranellales; family Reyranellaceae; genus Reyranella. Next base: position 1,693 of record DATHNU010000373.1, read on the forward strand.
GCTTCGACGTCGTCACCATCCATCATGTCCTGCACTACGCCGACGATCCCGCCGCCGCCTTGAGCGAGGCGGCGCGCGTCGTGCGCCCGGGCGGCGTGGTGCTGGTGGTCGATTTCTCGCCGCACGATCTGGTCGAGCTGAAGCGCGAGCACGCCCACGTCCATCTCGGTTTTGCCGACAACCAGGTCCAGGGCTGGCTCAAGAGCGCCGGCCTCAATCCGCTGGAGCCGATCCACTTCCCCGGCAGGCGGATCATGACCGGCATCTGGCGCGGCGAGCGCGAGGTCGCCGAGCGCCCCAACCGCACCACCGCCCTCACGCACGGAGCGTCCCGATGAGCCCCGACACCGGCCCGCTGAGCGTCGCCACGCCAGTCCACGAGTATCCCGCGCACTCGGCCCAGCGCCTGTGCGCCTCCTTCGAGTTCTCGCCGCCCAAGACCGAGGCGATGGAGCGCACGCTGTGGGAGGCGGTGACCCGGCTTGCCCCGCTCTGTCCGACTTTCTTCTCGGTGACCTACGGCGCCGGCGGCTCGACGCGCCAGCGCACCCACGACACCGTGGTGCGTCTCAAGAAGGAGACCGGCATCGATCCGGCCGCGCATCTCACCTGCGTCGGCGCGACCCGCGACGAGATCGACGACATCGCGCGCGCCTACTGGGACGCCGGCATCCGCCATATCGTGGCGCTGCGCGGCGATCCGCCGGCGGGCATGGGCGCCAAGTACACCGCCCATCCGGGAGGCTACGCCAACGCCGCCGAGCTGGTGGCCGGTCTGAAGAAGATCGGCGACTTCCAGATCAGCGTCGCGGGCTATCCCGAAAAGCACCCGGACTCACCCGACATCAAGGCCGACCTGGAGAATCTCAAGCGCAAGGTCGATGCCGGCGCAGAGCGATGCATCACCCAGTTCTTCTTCGAGGCCGACGATTTCCTGGGCTTCCGCGATCGCGCCGCGGCGGCCGGCGTCCATGTGCCGATCGTGCCCGGCATCATGCCGGTGTCGAACTTCCAGTCGGTGACGAGGATTGCCGGTCTCTGCGGTTCCAAGGTGCCGAGCTGGCTGGCCCACCTGTTCGAGGGGCTGGACGACGACCTCGAGACGCGCCGCATGATCGCCGCCACCGTTGCCGGTGACCTTTGCCGTCGCCTGCAGAGGGAAGGCGTCGACCAGTTCCATTTCTATACGCTGAACCGCGCCGACCTCACCTTCGCGACCTGCCATCTGCTGGGCGTTCGTCCGGCGCGCACCGGAGCCAACCAATGACACGCGCTGAAAAGGCCCGGCAACTGC
>DATHNU010000374.1:0-8490 GCA_035485695.1 Reyranella sp.
GTTGCGGCGGATCGGTGCCGCGTGATCGATACCGCCATGATCCTGGCGGCCGGCCGCGGTGAGCGCATGCGGCCGCTGACCGACACCATACCCAAGCCGCTGATTCCCGTGGCCGGCTGCTCCCTGCTCGAGCGTTCCCTGGACCGACTGATCGCCCATGGCGTCAGCAACATCGTCGTGAACGTCCACCATCTCGGCCAGCAGATCGCCGATCGCATAGGGGACCGCGCCCGCATCGTGTATGAGGAGCGATTGCTGGAAACCGGTGGCAGCGTGAAGAACGCCTTGCCTCTCTTAGGCGCCGGCCCGTTCTTCGTGCTGAACGGCGACGGCCTGTGGCGCGAGAAGTCGGGCACCATGCTCGAGCGGCTGGAAATGAAGTGGAATCCCGACCGCATGGATGCGTTGCTTCTGCTTCATCCCATCCACAAGGTGATCGGCCGCGAAGCGACGGATCGCGGCGACTATTTCATCGAACCCGGCGGTCGAGCGCGCCATCGCGGCATTGCCTCCTTGGCCCCCTATGTCTTCGCCAGCGTGTCGGTCTGCGATGCGCGCTTGTTCCAGGACGCGCCGGAAGGTGCCTTCTCGCTGCTCAGGCTGTGGAACCAGGCGGAGGAGAAGGGCCGGCTGTTCGGCGTCTTCAATGATGGCGACTGGTTCCATGTCGGCACGCCCGAAGCGCTCGCCGAAGCCGAACGCCTGCTGACATGAAAAGCGTGTTCACCATCGGCATCGACCGCCGCTTCGCCGACGAGCTGGCGGCCGGCGTGCTGGCCCAGCACGGCGGCGATCCGCTGGCGCTGGCCGATGTGCTGATCCTGCTGCCGACGCGGCGTTCGGTGCGCGCGTTGCGCGAGGCCTTTCTGCGCGCGACCGGTGGCAAGCCCACCCTGCTGCCGCGGCTGGCGCCGCTGGGCGACCTCGATGAAAGCGAGTGGGAGGTGGCGGCAGACGACGACAGCGCGCTGGCCCTGCCGCCCGCCATCGAGCCCGCCGAGCGCGAGGCGCTGCTGGCGCGACTGGTTTTGGCCTTCAAGGACGATGAGGGCCATCCCATCGCCCAATCAGCGGCACAGGCGCTCAAGCTTGCGCGCGAGCTCGGCCGGCTGCTCGACGAGCTGGCCATCGAGGGCGTGTCGTTCAGCCAGCTCGAAGGCCTGGTCGAGGGCAACTTCGCCAGCCATTGGCAGCGCACGCTGAAATTCCTCGCCATCGTCGGCGAGGCCTGGCCGCAGGTGTTGGCCGAACGCGGCCAGATCGACGCCATCGAACGGCGCACCCAGGCAATCCGGGCGCAGGCGGCGCGCTGGCGCGCGCATCCGCCCACCACGCCGGTGATCGCCGCCGGCTCGACCGGCTCGCAACCGGCCACGCGCGACCTGCTGGCCGCCATCGCCCAGCTGCCGCAGGGTGCGGTCGTGTTGCCCGGGCTCGACCGCGACATGGACGAGGCGAGCTGGAAGGGGCTCGACCAATCGCACCCGCAGTTCGGCCTGCGCGAGCTTCTGTTGGCGCTGGGCTGCGAGCGCGGCGAGGTCGCCGACTGGCCGGGCGGCGGCGGATCGGCGCGCCATCTGCTGATCACCGAACTGATGCGGCCGGCAGAGACCACCGAAGCCTGGTCGCGGCCACCGGCATCGTCGCTCGAGCACGTGACGCGCGCCGATTGCGCGACGCCGCATCAGGAAGCGCTGGTCGTGGCCCTCGCGCTACGCGAGACACTGAAGGACGAAGGCCGCACGGCGGCCCTGGTCACGCCTGACCGCGAGTTGGCGCGCCGCGTCGCCGCGGAACTGCGGCGCTGGAATGTCGACATCGACGATTCGGCCGGCGCGCCGTTGGCCGATACGCCGCCAGCCGCCTTGCTGCGCGCGCTGGTCACGGCGGTCGACGAGGGCTTCGCGCCGGTTGCGTTGCTCGCCTTGCTAAAACATCCGCTCTGCACTCTGGGCGGCGATCGGGCGGCGCTGCTGGATGCGGCGCGGCGGCTCGATCGCAAATGCCTGCGCGGGCTGAAGCCCACGCCGGGCATGCCGGCCATCCGGGCGCACATCGAGAAGGCCAAATTCGGCGATCCTGCCGATCGACGCGCCGTCGAGACGTTGATCGATCAGCTCGATGCCGCGACGTCAGGCCTTGCGGCAGTGATGGCGGAAGGTACGACCCCTGCCGCGTTGCTCGACGCCACCATCGCCGCCGGTGAGATGATCGCGACGGCGGAGGCGCTGTGGTCGGGCGAGGCGGGAGAAGCGCTGGCCGACGCCCTCGCCCGCCTGCGCGCGGCGTGGACCGGAGAGGACAAGATCGCCGACGGCGAATGGCCGGCGCTGCTGTCGGCCATGCTCGAGCCGGAGATCATCCGCCCCGGCTTCGGCCGACATCCGCGCCTGGCCATCTGGGGGCCGCTCGAAGCCCGCCTGCAGCGCGCCGATCTTCTGGTGCTGGGCGGACTGAACGAGGGGACCTGGCCACCCGCGGTCGAGACGGGACCGTGGATCAACCGGCCGATGCGCAGCGCGCTCGGGCTGCCCCAGCCGGAGCGGCGCATCGGCCTGTCAGCCCACGATTTTGCCGCCGCGCTGGGCGCCGAGCGCGTGCTGCTGACCCGCGCCGAGCGCGAGGGTGGGGCGCCCACCGTGCCGTCGCGCTGGCTGGCGCGGCTCGACGCGCTGTTCGGCTACGAACCCGGCAGCGCTGCGCCGCCGCCGGAATACATCCAGCGCGGCCGCCGGAGCTACCTCGCCTGGGCCGATGCACTCGATCGGCCCCAAGACTACAGACCGTGGCCGCGCCCCGAACCGCGACCGCCGCTCGACGCACGGCCGACCCTGCTCTCGGTATCCAGCATCGAGCAGTGGCGGCGCGATCCCTACGGGCTCTATGCGCGGCGCATCCTGGGGCTGAAGGTGCTCGATCCGCTGGAGGCGGAGCTCGGCGCCGCCGACCGCGGCTCGGCGCTGCACGATACGCTCGACGAGTTCCTGAAGGCCCATCCCTCCGGCCTGCTGCCGGCCGACGCGATCGGCCAGTTCGAGGCCTTGGGCGAGAAGCATCTCGAACCCCTGTTGGCGGCACCGGCCGAACGCGCTTTCTGGTGGCCACGCTTCCAGCGCCTCGCGCGCTGGTTCGTCAACACCGAGAATGCACGGCGTGCAGCCGGCACCAGGCTGCTGGCGAGCGAAACGGATGGCGCTCTCACCGTCGGGCCGCCTGGCCGGCCGTTGCGCATCGAAGCGCGGGCCGACCGTATCGACGAGATCGAGCCCGGCGGCTGGGAGATCATCGACTACAAGACCGGCCGCGTCCCGTCGCCCAAGGAGCTGGACGGCCTGTTCGCGCCGCAGCTTCTGCTCGAGGCGGCGATGGCCGAACAGGGGGGCTTCAAGGGGATCAAGGGCAAGGCGCGCGCCGTGCATCTCTCCTATTGGCAGGCCAATGGCCTGGGCAATGGCGGCGAGGTGCGGGAGATCAAGGACAGCGAACAGCTGGTCCCGGCGATGCTGGCGCTGGTCGCCAAGATGGCCGAGCACTTCGCCAATCCCGCGACGCCCTATGCCGCGCTGCCCTGGCCGGAATTCATCCCGCACTTCAACGACTACGCCCATCTAGAGCGCGTTGCCGAATGGTCGACCGCGGGCGGAGGCGAGGAATGAGCGTCGTTCTCGACACTTTGCTGCTGGCCAGCGCTGAACAGCGCAAGGCGACCGCGCCCGGCCACTCCGCCTGGGTCGAGGCCAATGCCGGCACCGGCAAGACCAAGGTGCTGACCGATCGCGTGACACGCCTGCTGCTGGACGGCGTCAAGCCCGAGCGCATCCTGTGCCTTACCTTCACCAAGGCGGCGGCCGCGGAAATGCGCAACCGTCTGGCGACCCAGCTCGGACGCTGGGCGCTCGCCCAGCAAGCCAAGCTCGACGAAGAGATCGAGCAGCTCATCGACCGCCCGCCCGATCCGGCGGGGCGTGTCGCGGCGCGCCGCCTGTTCGCGCGCGTGCTCGACGCGCCGGGCGGCATCAACATCCTCACCATCCATGCCTTCTGCCAGGCGCTGCTCAAGCGCTTTCCACTCGAGGCCGGCGTGGCGCCGGGCTTCGAGGTGCTCGACGAGGCCGAGGCGCAGACCCTGTTGCGCCATGCCCAGGACGAGCAGATGGAGGCGCTGGCCCGCCGCGATGCGCCAACCGCCCTGGTCGAGGCGCTGGCCGCGGTGGCCAACCGGATCTCGATCGCCGAATACGCCGAGCTGATGACCAGGCTTTTGGGCGAACGGGCCTGGCTGCTGGCGCGGATCGGCGACGAAGCAGGACTGCGCCGCGTGCGGGCGCGGCTGGCCGAGGAGATGGGCTGCTCACCCGACGACACCGCCGATAGCCTGAAGAGCAACGCCTGCCTTGACTCCGCCCTCGATGCCGCGGGCCTGCGCGTCGCCGCCCAAGCCTTGGCAAAGGGTGGCAAGCAGGACGTCGCGCGAGCAGGACTGATCGCCGAGTGGCTGGCGGCGGCCGAGGACCGGCCGGCGCTTCTGGCCACCTACGCCAAGGCGTTCTTCACCGCCAAGGGCGAGATCCTGGCGCGGCTCGCCACCAAGGCCGCGATCATGGCGATGCCGGGGATCGAAGGCGTGTTGCGCGGCGAGGCTGAGCGGCTGGCCCAGGTGCTCGATCGCGTCAACGGCGCGGCGTTGGTCGAGCACACCCTGGCGCTGCTGCGGCTCGGCCTCGACATCGCCGGCCGCTATGCGCGCACCAAGCGGCGGCGCGCGGCGCTCGACTACGACGACTTGATCGTGGCCACACGGCGCCTGCTGGAGAGCGCGGCGAGCGCTGCCTGGGTGCTCTACAAGCTCGACGGCGGCATCGACCACGTGCTGGTCGACGAAGCGCAGGACACCAACCCCGACCAGTGGGAGGTAATTCGCCGGCTGACCGAGGAGTTCTTCGTCGGCCAGGGCGCGGTCGAGCGCAGCCGCACAGTGTTCGCCGTAGGCGACACCAAGCAGTCGATCTTCGGCTTCCAGCGCGCCGATCCACGCAAGCTCAAGGAGATGCGCGAGTGGTTCGCCGAACAAAGCCGCATCGCCGAGCAGCGATTCGTGCCCGTCGACCTCAATGTCTCGTTCCGCTCGACGCCCGCCGTGCTCGACGCCGTCGATTGGGTGTTCGGCGAGGTCGAAGCGGCCCGCGGTGTCGCCGAGCCGGGCGGCGTGACCCATCTGCCCAGCCGGAAGGAAGAACCCGGCCGGGTCGAGCTGTGGCCGCTGGTCAGCGCGCCCGAGGCGGAGATCGACACGACCAACCTCGAAGGTCCACGCGGCGCACTGGCGCTGCCGCACGAGCGCCTCGCCCACCTGATCGCCGTCCACGCGAAAAGCCTGATCGGCCGCGAGCAACGCGCGCGCAAAGGCGAGTTGCTGCATGCCGGCCATTTCATGGTGCTGGTGCGGCGACGCAACGAGTTCGTGAATGCGCTGGTGCGCGCGCTGAAGCGCGAAGGAATCGAGGTGGCCGGCGTCGACCGCCTGAACCTGGGCGAAGAACTCGCGATCCAGGATCTTTTGGCCGCGGCGCGCTTCGTGCTGCTGCCGCAGGACGATCTCAATCTGGCGTGCCTGCTGAAATCGCCGCTGATCGGCCTCAGCGAGGAGCAGCTCTTTGCCCTGGCATGGCAGCGCAGCGGCCATCTCTGGCGGGCCGTTCGCGCGCGCGCGGGCGATGCCGCGTTCGCCGCCGCCCATGCCCGGCTGTCGGCGTGGCTGAAGCGCGCCGATTACATCACGCCGTTCGATTTCTTCGCCGAGGCGCTCGGTCCCGAAGGCGGCCGCGTGGCCCTGCTGGAGCGGCTGGGCCGCGAGGCCGCCGATCCGATCGATGAGCTGCTGGCGCGGGCGCTGCAGTACCAGCGCGCCGAGGGCAGTTCGCTGCAGGGCTTCCTGCGCTGGTTCGAAGCAGGCGGCGGCGAGATCAAGCGCGATCTCGACCAGAACCGCCACCGTGAGGTGCGCATTCTTACGGTGCATGCGTCCAAAGGCCTGCAGGCGCCCATCGTCTACCTGCCCGACACGACCCGCGTGCCACGCGACGCCGAGCGCCTGCTGAGCGGCGCTGACGGCGAGGCCCGGCTGTGGCTGCCGCGCGCCGACGACGCCAACGAGGCCGCGCGACGCTGGCGTGCCCAGGCCCGCGAGCGCGCGCTCGAGGAGCAGAACCGCCTGCTCTATGTCGCCATGACCCGCGCCGAGGACCGACTCTATGTCGGCGGCTGGGTGGGCGCGAAGAAACCCGATCGCGGCTGCTGGTACGAGCGCATCGAGGCAGGCTTGCGCGCCAGCAGCGATGCCGGCGTGGTTCGCAGGATCAGCGAACCCCGCGGCCGCGCCGTGCCGCGCCCCTTCGACTTCATGGCCCAGCTCGGCGATGAGGGCTGGTCGGGCGACGGCTATGAACTCACCAACGCCGGCACCATCGAGAGACCCGAACAGGCCGAGTTGCCCCTCGAGATGGCGGCGCGGCTGGAGCCGTGGGTGCATCAACCTGCGCCGGCCGAGCCCGATCCACCGACACCGCTGGCGCCCTCACAGCCGCTGCCGGACGAGGCGCTCGCGAGCCCGCGCGCCTTCAGCCCCTTGGCGCCGGGCGATTCGCGGCGCTGGCAACGCGGCCGACTGCTGCACGAGCTGTTGCGCCATTTGCCCGCTCTGCCCGTGGCGGCGCGCGCTGCCGCGGCGCGGCGCTTTCTCGCGCAGCCGGCGCATGGATTGACCGACGAGGAGATCTCGCTCTGGTCGGACGAGGTGCTCGCCGTCACCGAGGCGCCGAACCATGCCGCGTTGTTCGCCGAAGGCTCGCGCGCCGAGGTGCCGCTGATCGGCACGGTGAAGACGCCGCGCGGCACCTTCACCGTCAGCGGCCAGGTCGACCGGCTGGCCGTCTCGGCCTCCGAAGTACTGATCGTCGACTACAAGACCAACCGGCCGCCGCCGCAATCGACCGCGGATGTGGCGCTCGCCTATCGCCGGCAACTCGCGCTCTATCGCGCGCTGCTCGCCGGCATCTATCCCGGTCGCACCGTAAGGGCTTTCCTGCTGTGGACAGCGGCGCCTTTGCTGATGGAAATCGACGCGGAAATGCTCGGCAAATCAATGCCTTACGCTGCCGCATCTTGACTCCCCCGGCTGCCGTTCCTAGCTTGGGAACCAAGGGCGGCGCCGGTCCATCGACCGGCCTGTAGTGTTTTTGGGAGAACCCATTATGACCGTCAAAGCAACCGATACCTCCTTCGAAGAGGAAGTCCTGAAGTCCGACACGCCCGTCCTTGTCGACTTCTGGGCGGAGTGGTGCGGCCCGTGCCGCATGATTGGCCCCTCGCTGGAGGACATCTCCAAGGAGATGGACGGCAAGCTGAAGGTGGTGAAGGTCAACATCGACGAGAATCCGACGACGCCGTCGCGCTATGGCGTCCGCTCGATCCCCACGCTGCTGCTGTTCAAGAACGGCCAGGTCGCCGCGACCAAGATCGGCGCCGAGCCCAAGCAGAAGCTGGTGAGCTGGATCAATACAGTCGTCAGCTAAGTCAGGCGCTCAGCCGTTGCGGGCCAGGACCTGGCCCGCGACATAGAGCGACCCGCAGATCAGGATACGCATCGGCGCGGGCTGGGTGGCCAACAGGTCTTCCAGCGCCGCGCCGATGTCGTTTGCGGGCACGCAATCGAGGCCGACCTCGGCCGCGCGTGCGCAGGATTCCTGCGGCGTGTAGGCGGCGTGGCCCTCGATCGGCACGGCGCGCGCACTACGGGCGTGCCGCGCCAGCGGCCGCAGGAAGCCCGCCGCATCCTTGGTCGTGAGCATGCCGAAGATCAGGTAGAGCGGCAGCGGTGCCGGCTCCTTGGCCCATTCTGCGGCCTGCCGCGCCAGCGCGACGCCGCAATCCTCGTTGTGGCCGCCATCCAGCCAGAGTTCCCCGCCGGGCGGCATGGCCTCGACCAGCGGCCCGCGCGACAGCTTCTGCAGCCGGGCCGGCCACTCGACCGCGGCGAGCCCGCGGGCGATCGCCGCATCGTCGATGCGGAACTGCGCGGCGCGCAGCCGCTCGATGCAGGCGACCGCTGTTGCGGCATTGTCGATCTGGTGCGCGCCGACCAGCGCCGGCGCCGGCAGGTCGAGGCCTAAAAGGTCGCTTTCGTATCGGAAGCCGGCGGCGGTCGGCGTCACCTGCCACTCGTGGCCCATGCGAAAGAGCGGTGCGGCAAGCTTGGACGCCTCGTCAGCGATCACCCGGGCGCTCACCTCGCGCTGGCGGCCAACCACGCCTGGCACGGCGTGCTTCAGGATTCCGGCCTTCTCCGCGGCGATGCCCTCGAGCTTGTCGCCGAGGAAGCCCGTGTGGTCATAGCCGATCGGCGTGATGGCCGAGAGCACGGGATCGATCACGTTGGTGGCGTCGTAGCGGCCGCCCATGCCGACCTCGATCACCGTCAGATCGGCCGGCACG
>DATHNU010000375.1:0-3507 GCA_035485695.1 Reyranella sp.
ACAGACGCAGGCTCACTGGAACGCCGCCTGCTACTGCGACTACGGCTTCCATCTCACGCTGATGGGCGAGGTGCCGACGCCGCATTTCGGCCAGCTCGCCGATGCCATGCAGGACGGCCATGCCAGCATAAAAATCTTCACCACCAACATCCGGCCGGGAAACCTCGGCCGCATGGTGCCGCACGGCCACATCTGGGAGGCACTCAAGGTCGCGGCGGCGGCGGGCGGCATCGCCTGCATCCATGCCGAGGACAACGACATCGTGATGTTCATGTACGAGAAGCTGATGCGCGAGAACCGCGTCAGCTTCGAGCACATGGCCGAGGTGCACAACGCGCTGTCGGAGGAGCTCTCCTTCAATCGCGTGATCCGGCTCGCCGAGAATGTCGAGGGCGCGGCGCTTTACATGGTGCATGTCTCGGCGGCGACCGGCGTGGCGGCGCTGGAAGCGTCGCGGGCGAAGGGCTTCCCGATGTACGGCGAAACCCTGCACCAGTACCTGATGTACAACGCCGAAGACTACAAGCGGCCGGGCGGGCAGATGTATCACACCTATCCGTCGCTCAAATATCCCGAGGACCAGAAGCGGCTGTGGAGCGCCACCAACCGCGGTGCCATCCAGGTGATCGCGACCGACGAGCTGTGCTGTCCGCTGCGCATCAAGCTGCAGGGCAGCCGGATCGACGACACGACCGGCGGCAACTCGGGCGTCGAGCCCCGGGTCGGCCTGATGTACACCCAGATGGTCACCGAGCGCGGCTACGCGCCGGCGCATTTCGTCGACATGATCTCCACCAACGCCGCGAAGATCATGGGCCTCTATCCGCGCAAGGGCGCGCTCGCGGTGGGCTCGGACGCCGACATCGTGCTGCTCGAGACCGGCATCGCCAAGACGATCCGCGCGGCCGACCTGCACGAGACCGACTACACGCCGTGGGAAGGGCACAGGGTGACGGCGTGGCCCGCGGCGACGATCCTGCGCGGCCGCGTGGTGATGGAAAACGGCGCCTTCCACGGCGACCTCAAGGATGGCTCGTTCCTGAAGCGCAAGGTGGCGGACGAGATCCGCAGCCGGCCGGCGGTGTAGTCTTTGCTGGGAGCGCGCCACTCCGTGGCGCTCATGGCCTTTGTGATCCACAAAGATGCGCCACTCAGCGCGGAGGTTACTCCGCGCGCAGTGGCGCGCTCCCAGCAAAGACGAAGAGGCGAGCCAGAGGCTCGCAGTCCGGAAGAGCATGACGGGACGGCGTGACGCGTCCGCTCAGCGACGGATGCCCTCGAGTTCCTTTTTCGCCCAGTCGATCACCTGCTTGGGCGTCTGGCCGGACACGATGCGCGCCGCCATCCCCGGGATCATGTACTGGCTCCAGATCTGCACCCCGATGTCCGGCGGCGCGCTCGAGCCGACGATGTAGTACTCGGCATCATGGTGCGGGCGCACAGGATAGTTATAGAGCGTGCCCTTCGGCGGCTCGAGTTCGGCCCAGACCGGCAGATCCGCCATCGACAGAAAGGGCGGGATGTCATAGCCCGCCGCCGGAATGCTGAGCTTGGTCACGACCTCGCGCTGGCTGAGGAAGGCCATCAGGTCCATGGCCGCCGGCTTGTTCTGCGCCCATTGCCAGATGCCCCAGAAATAAGGGCGATGCGGCACCAGTCGGCCCATTTTTCCCCGCGGCGTTGGAAAGTGCCAAGTGTCCGCGGCGATCGCTGGCGCATCGCGCTTGGCCACGGCCCAGGCGCTGGGCGGGTTCCAGATCAGGGCCGCCGAGCCCGCCACGTAGGCCTTGTTATTGGACGCGTCGTCGTAGGAGATGGTTTCGCGCGGCAGGTAGGGGACGAAGCGCTTGACGTAATCGAGCACCTCGCGGACCGGATCGGAATCGACGGTGATGTTGCCCTTGCCGTCCACGAGATGCGCCCCGAACGCCCCGAACGTGGCGCCCCAGGTCTGGTTCGAGTCCGTGCTGTTGGCGCCGCAGCCCAGCGCGAACAGGGCACCCGCCTTGTGGCACTGCTCGGCCATCTTCAGCTGCTTTTCGTACGTCCACTCGTCCGCGCCTTTGGTCTTCACGTCCTTTGCGGGGTACCACTCGGTCACATCCTCGCCGGTAAAATTCTTGATCATGGAGATGCGGGCGCACGGCGGCAGCGGCGCCGAGCCCCAGGCGACCGGCACGGCCAGCCATTTGCCATCCGACGTGCCAAGGTATTCCACGGCCTTGCTCACCGGCCCGTGCTGCTTGATCAGCGCATCCATGACGTCGTTCACGGGTACGAGCTTGTCGCCGTACTGGTGGGCAGCCCATTGGTCGAAGGCAAGGATGTCATGCCCGCTCCGTGCCTGCGCCTCGGCGGCCTGTGTGAGGATCATCTTGTTGCCGGCGGAGGCAATGAAGTCGATCGCGACGTCGACCTTGTTCCTGGCGGCCCATTCGTCGACCAATCCCTTCAGCACCGGATTGGCCGCCGGTACCCAGTGATCCCAGACGCCCATCGTGAGCTTGCCGGCAGCGCTTGCTGTCTGGACATGCACCAGCGGCAGGGTCGCGCCGACAGCGCCAGCCGCGACCTTCAGCGCTCGGCGACGCGTCATCCGGTGGGCACGTGTCATGGGCTGCTCCTCCCTCTATGCGCGCTTCTTCCCTGTATTTTTTAAGCTGAACGCCGATGCCCGCGGCACCCTCGATGCCTGTTGAGGCTTGCTGGGCAATATACTGGCTTTGGCCGGCTCGTGTCCCGGTCACACAGTGAGAAAGCGCGCCCGAATGGTTTCTTCCTCGGCACGGAAGACGGCCGGAGTTGCGCGGTAGACCATGCGACCCTTGACCATGATGTGCAGCTCGTCGGCGACCGCCTCGGCAAGCTTCATGTTCTGCTCCACCAGCAGGATCGTCACGCCTTCCTCGCGCAGCAGCCGGATGACGCGGGCGAGCTCGCGCACGACCAGGGGCGCGAGCCCCTGGCTGGGCTCGTCGAGCAGCATCACCTTGGGATCGGATACGAGCGCCCGGGCGATCGCCAGCATCTGCTGTTCGCCGCCCGAGAGCTGCGAGCCCCGGCTGCTGGCGCGCTCGCGCAGCGAGGGGAACAGCTCGAGCAGCCGGGCAAGCGGCCAGGCGCTGCCGGGCCCGCGCTCGCCGACCTGGATATTCTCGACCACGGTGAGATCCGGAAAGATCAGCCGCCCCTCGGGCACGTAGGCCACGCCTTCGCGAGCCACGCGGTGCGGCGGCCAGCCGGTGATGTCGGTGCCGCCGACCTGCACGCGCCCGCCGCTCAGCACGACCAGCCCCATGATGGTCTTCACCATCGTGGTCTTGCCGACGCCGTTGCGGCCCAGCACGGCGCTGATGTGGCTCGGTTGCAGGGCGAGGTCGACGCCCTGCAGGACGTGGCTCGCGCCGTAATGCGTGTTCATGCCCTCGATGCGGAGCATCACTCGAAGCCCCCAAGATAGGCGTCCTGCACGCTTCTATCGGCTTTCACCTGGTCGGGCGCGCCGTC
>DATHNU010000376.1:0-13730 GCA_035485695.1 Reyranella sp.
CGGTCGGAAGATCGGCCCCAATTGCACCTGATGGGTTGCACGAACGGAGCAAGAGATGGCTGAGATCACCGCTTCCCTGGTCAAGGAACTGCGCGAGAAGACCGGCGCGGGCATGATGGATTGCAAGAAGGCGCTGGGCGAGGTCCAGGGCGACCTCGAGAAGGCCGTCGACTGGCTGCGCACCAAGGGTCTCTCCGCTGCTGCCAAGAAGGCCGGCAGGGTCGCGGCCGAAGGCCTGGTCGGCGTGGCCGCCACCGGCAACCGTGGCGCCGTCGTCGAGGTCAACGCCGAGACCGACTTCGTCGGCCGCAACGAGATCTTCCAGAAGTTCGTGGCCACGACGGCCGGCATCGCGCTCGACACCGCAGCCGACATGACCAAGATCGCCGCCGCGCCGTTTCCGGGCAGCGGGCGCGACGTGCAGGGCGAGCTCACCAACATGATCGCCACCATCGGCGAGAACATGTCGCTGCGACGCGCCGCGTCGCTATCGGTGTCAGACGGTGTCGTGGCCGCCTACATGCACAATTCGGTGGCCCCCGACCTCGGCAAGATCGGCGTCCTGGTGGCGCTCGAATCGACCGGCGACAAGGCCAAGCTCGCCGCGTTGGCCAAGCAGCTCGCCATGCATGTGGCCGCCGCCAGGCCGCAGTCGCTCACCGTGGCCGATCTCGACAAGGCGGTGATCGAGCGCGAGCGCGCCGTGCTGGCCGAGAAGGCGGGCCAGAGCGGTAAGGCCGCCGACATCGTCGCCAAGATGGTCGAAGGCGGCCTGCGCAAGTTCCACCAGGAGGTGGTGCTGCTCGAGCAGCTCTTCGTCATCGACGGCAAGAGCCGGGTCTCCAAGGTCGTCGACGAGGCGACCAAGCTGGTCGGCGCGCCGGTCCGGCTGGCGGGCTTCCTGCGCTTCGAATTGGGCGAGGGCATCGAGAAGAAGTCCGAGGATTTCGCGGCCGAGGTGGCTGCCCAGCTCAAGAAGTAGTATGAAATCGGTACCGGCGCGCGGACGGATGGCCTGCGCTGCCCAAGAAACCATCTTCAGAGGCATCTGATGCCGTCGGCTCCCCGCTATCGCCGCGTCCTGTTGAAGCTCTCGGGCGAGGGATTGATGGGGAATCGCGAATACGGGCTCGATCCGGCCATGGTTTCGATGGTCGCCCAGGAGGTCAAGGCCGTGCACGGCATGGGGGTGCAGGTCTGTCTGGTGATCGGCGGCGGCAACATCTTCCGCGGCGTCTCGGCAGCCGCCTCGGGCATGGATCGGGCGAGCGGCGACTACATGGGCATGTTGGCCACCGTCATCAACTCATTGGCCATGCAAAGCGCACTGGAACGCCAGGGACTGCAGACCCGCGTCCAGTCGGCGATCCCCATGACCACCGTGTGCGAGCCCTACATCCGCCGTCGCGCGGCACGCCACATGGAGAAGGGCCGGGTGGTGATCTTCGCTGCCGGCACCGGCAATCCTTTCTTCACCACCGACACCGCGGCAGCGCTTCGCGCCGCCGAGATGAGCGTCGATGCGATGCTCAAGGGCACGCAGGTCGATGGCGTCTATTCGGCCGACCCGCGCAAGGACAAGAGCGCCAAGCGCTACGACTCGCTCAGCTACATGGAGGTGCTGTCGCGCGACCTCCAGGTCATGGACGCCTCGGCGATTTCGCTTGCCCGCGAGAACCGCATCCCGATCATCGTGTTCGACATCCACAAGCCCGGCGCATTCGCCGCCACGATGCGCGGGGAGGGAACCTTCACCATCATAAAGGACGAGGGCTGAGATGAGTGCGGACCCCAAGGAACTCGAGAAGCGCATGCAGGGCGCCATGGACGCCCTCAAGAAGGAGCTGGGTGGCCTCAGGACCGGCCGCGCCTCGGTCAACCTGCTCGAGCCGGTCGTGGTCGAGGCTTACGGCCAGCGCATGCAGCTCAACCAGGTCGGCACGGTGAGTGCGCCGGAGCCGCGCCTGCTTACGGTCAACGTATGGGACAAGGGCCTGGTCGTAGCGACCGCCAAAGCGATCCGCGATGCCGGTCTCGGCCTCAATCCCGCCCCCGACGGCCAGATCATCCGCATCCCGATTCCCGAGCTCACCACCGAACGGCGCGCCGAGCTTGCCAAGCTTGCGCACAAATATGCCGAGCTCGGCCGCGTCGCGGTACGCAACGTGCGGCGCGACGGCATGGAAGCGCTGAAGAAGGCCGAGAAGGACCACAAGATCTCGCAGGACGAGCATCGCCAGAAATCGGACGAGGTGCAGAAGCTCACCGACCGCTACGTCAAGCAGGTCGACGAGGTGCTGGCCAACAAGGAAAAAGAGATCAAGACCGTCTGATGTCGACTGCGCCTCTGCCCGCCAATGCGGATCCGGCACCGGGTCCCAACCACGTCGCCATCATCATGGATGGCAATGGACGGTGGGCGAAGGCGCGCGGCTTGCCCCGCGTTGCAGGCCACCGGCGCGGCGCCGACGCGGTGCGGCGCGTCGTCCGAGGCGCGGGCGAGCTCGGCATCCCGGTGCTGACGCTGTTTGCCTTCTCGACCGAGAACTGGACCCGGCCGGCCGATGAAGTGAACGACCTGATGGGCCTGTTGCGTCACTATCTGCGCAACGAGCTCGACGAGCTGCACAAGAACGGCGCGCGGCTTCGCGTCATCGGCAACCGCGAGGGGCTGGCGTCCGACATCGTTCGCGACATTTCCGACGCCGAGAACATGACGCGCGGCAACGGCCGCATCGACGTGAATATCTGCATCAATTATGGCGCGCGTGCCGAGATCCTGCAGGCCATCCGCAGCCTCGCCCGGCAGGTCGCAGCCGGCGAGCTCACCGCCGATCGCATCGACGAGGATCGATTCGAGAGCGAGTTGCTGACGTCGGGCGTGCCCGATCCCGACCTGCTGATCCGCACCAGCGGCGAGCAGCGCATCAGCAATTTCATGCTGTGGCAGTGTGCCTACGCCGAGCTGGTGTTCGTCGACACGCTGTGGCCGGATTTCGGCAAGGAACACCTGGAACAGGCGATCGCCGAGTTTCGCCGGCGCGAGCGGCGTTATGGCGGCGTCGGCGACTGACGCCCCTGTGGGGCGGCTCGAGCGGCATCGGGGCCTGCTTCTGCGAATCCTGTCGGCTGCCGTACTGGGCCCGCTTCTGCTGGCTGCCATCTGGTTCGGCTTCCCCTGGATAGATCTGGTGGCGGCGCTGGCGGCGCCGCTGATGGTGTCGGAGTGGATCAGGCTGACGCGGGGCCGGCCCTTCATCCGCATCCTGGCCGTCCTTTATGCGCTGGCCGCCATCGTGGCGCTGCTCTGGCTGCGCCATCAGCCGGCGCTGGGACGCGAAACGATCGTCTGGATCGTGCTCTGCATCTGGGCGACCGACACCGGCGCCTATGTCGTCGGCCGGGCGGCCGGTGGCGCCAAGCTTGCCCCGCGCATCAGTCCGAGTAAGACATGGTCTGGATTGGTCGGCGGCATGGCCTGGGCTGCGGTGGCGAGTGCGGCCGTGGGCTACGCCTTCGGTCTGGGCGAGACGATCCCACTCGCCATGATCGGCGCCGGCCTGGCGGTGGTCGGCCAGATGGGCGACCTGCTCGAATCGGCGGCCAAGCGCGGCGCCGGCGTAAAGGACAGCGGGACCCTGATCCCGGGCCATGGCGGCTTGCTCGACCGCGTCGACGGGCTGGTCGCCGTTCTTGTGGTGGTGGCGCTGGTGCGATTGGCAATCGGTGGAGGATGGCCATGGACATGACGAACTGGTCGGCTCCGTCGCACGATCGGCCGCGCGGCGTGACGATCCTGGGTTCGACCGGATCGGTCGGGCAAAGCACGGTCGATCTCATCGCCCGGGATCCCGACAGCTATCGGGTGGAAGCGCTGGTCGCCGGCAATTCCGTCGAGGCACTGGCCGAGCAGGCGCGCCGCCTGCACGCCCGCCTTGCCGTCGTGGCCAATCCGCAGCGCTACCGGGCGCTCAAGGACGCCCTGGTCGGCACGTCGATCGAGGTCGCGGCCGGTCCCGCGGCGGTGGTCGAAGCGGCCACGCGGCCGGCGGAATGGGTGATGGCGGCGGTGGTGGGCTTCGCCGGCCTCGAATCCACGCTTGTTGCGGCGCGGCGCGGCGCCATGGTGGCGCTCGCCAACAAGGAGGCGCTGGTCTGCGCTGGCCGGCTGCTGATGGACGCGGTCGAGACGGCGGGCGGCGTCTTGCTGCCGGTCGATTCCGAGCACAACGCGATCTTTCAGGTGCTGGAACCAAGGCATCGCCATGCGATCGACCGGCTGATCCTGACGGCGTCGGGCGGACCGTTCCGCAACGCGTCTCTGGCCCAGATGGCCGAGGCCACGCCCGAGCAGGCGCTGGCGCATCCCAACTGGGACATGGGCGCCAAGATCTCGATCGATTCGGCCACCATGATGAACAAGGGCCTGGAACTCATCGAGGCGCAGCTGCTGTTCGGCCTGCCGGGCGATCAGGTCGAAATCGTCGTTCATCCACAATCGATCATTCATTCCATGGTCGCCTACCGTGACGGCTCGGTGCTTGCCCAGCTCGGCACGACCGACATGCGCGTGCCGATCAGCCACACGCTGGGTTGGCCGTCGCGCATCGACGGGCCCGCCGAACGCCTGGATTTCACCAATCTTTCTCCACTGACGTTCGAACGGCCCGATTCCGGCCGCTTTCCCTCGCTACGTCTGGCGCGAGAGGCTCTGGTTCTGGGCGGGTTTGCACCAATCGTGCTGAATGCGGCCAACGAGGTGGCCGTCGCGGCTTTCCTGGCGCGACGCATCGGCTTCCTCGACATCGCTCGCATCGTCGAGGATGTTCTGGCGGCGAGCGGCACATTGTCGGGTTGGGTCGAGTCCGTGCAACAGGTCCATGCGGCCGATCGGGAGGCACGCCGGCGAGCTGAAGAGGCCGTCCAAAGTCACTCTCTAACTAATTGAAACCCAACAAAACTCGTGGTGTACTGAACCATGCACGGCCTGCTGAGCGTGTTCACGACCTACCTGCCGTACTTCGTCCTGGTGCTGACGCTGCTCGTGTTCGTGCATGAGTTCGGCCACTACTGGGTGGGGCGGCGCTTCGGCATCCATGCCGAAGTGTTCTCCATCGGCTTCGGTCCCGAATTGTTCGGCTGGACCGACCGCAGCGGCACGCGCTGGAAGATCTCGGCCATCCCGCTAGGAGGCTACGTCAAGTTCCTGGGCGACAACGATGCGACCAGCGCCACGCCGTCGGCCGAGCCGCTGTCACCTGAGCAGCAACGCCGTGCCTTCTTCAACCAGCCGCTTTATGCGCGCGCCGCCGTTGTCCTGGGCGGTCCCCTCTCCAACCTGCTGTTCGCCTTCCTGCTGCTGACCGCCGTATTCTTCTTCGCTGGTGAGCCGTATTCGCCGCCGACGGTCGCCGTGCAGGCCGAAGGGCCGGCCGCCAAGGCCGGCCTGCGCACGGGCGACGAGATCGTGCGCCTGGGCGACAACAACATCGATCGCTACGAGGACATCCAGGACTCGCAGTTTCTCTACTGGGCCAAGCCGATGGCGGTCGAGTACCGTCGCGGCAGCCAGCTGCTGAACACCGAGATCGTGCCGCAATTCTGCGAGCGCACCGACAAGTACAACAACACGCTGCGCTACGGCGAGCTCGGCATGGACCAGCTTGTCCGCCCGGTCGTCGGCGGCTTCACCGCGAACAGCCCGGCCGAGGCGGCGGGGCTGAAGGTCGGCGACCTGCTGCTCGAGATCGACGGCAAGCCGGTCGACTACTTCTCGCACATTCCGGAATTGATCGGCGGCCGCGCCGGCCAACCTGTAACCGTGAAGTACGATCGTGACGGCAAGCGCGACGAGGCCACCGTCGTGCCGGTCGCCGACAAGGCGCTCGACTGCGCGGGCAAGGAGCACGTGGTCGGCCGGTTGCGCGTCCGTCCTGCCGGCGTCACCGAGCTCCGCAGCCACGGCCTGGTCGGCGCCATGGGCGCGGGCGTGCGCCACGTGTGGAGCATGACGACGATGTTCTACACGTCGATGGCCCAGATCCTGACGGCGACGCGTCCGGTCGATGAGCTCGGCGGGCCGATCCGCATCGCCAAGGCCGCGGGCGAGGCGTCGTATGCCGGCTGGACCGGTATTCTCAATCTCGTCATTGCGCTTTCGATCGTGCTCGGCGTGTTCAATCTTCTTCCGGTGCCGATGCTCGATGGCGGCCATCTCGCGATGTATCTGTACGAGGCCGTGCGCGGCAAGCCGCTCAGCCTCAAGATGCAGGAGCTCGGCCTCAAGGTCGGCTTTGCCCTGGTGATCGGCATGGCGCTGATCGCGACTTTCAACGACATTAGGCTTCTGCTGCGCTGAGTTGACGCGATGCGGCAGGGGTTCGCGTCGGGGGACAAAAGGGGTGGCTAAGTCAATGGTGCCGGTCTATGGAGTGGGGCTCCTGAAACTGGCCGGCAGGTCTGGAAGGTGCCGGGGGTGAGTTTGATCTTTCGTTGGGCCGTTCTGGCCATTGCCGCGGTTCTCGCCTTCAGCGCGACGGCCCATGCCCAACGTGGCGGAGCCGGCGCTGCTGCACCGGCGGGCGGAACGATCACTGCCATTCAGATTCAAGGCAACGTCCGCGCCGAAGCCGAGACGATTCGCTCCTATCTTCAGCTCAAGGAAGGCCAGCCCTACGATGCGGCCGCCGCCGATCGCTCGTTGAAGGCGCTGTTCGGGACCGGACTTTTCTCGGACGTCACGATCGACATGCAGGGTTCGACCCTGGTCGTGAAGGTCGCCGAGAACCCGATCATCAACCGCGTCGCCTTCGAGGGTAACAGCAAGATCGATGACGACAAGCTGCGCGACGAGGTGCAGTCGAAGCCACGCCAGGTCTTCACGCGCGCGCGGGTGCAGGCCGACGTCGAGCGCATCCTCACCATCTATCGCCGCGGCGGCCGCTACAACGCCTCGGTCGACCCCAAGATCATCAAGCTCGACCAGGGCCGCGTCGATCTCGTCTTCGAGATCAACGAGGGCGACGTCACGGGCGTGCAGCGCATCAGCTTCGTCGGCAACGAGCATTTCCGCGACAGCACGCTGCGCGGCCAGATCCGTACGAGCGAAAGCGCCTGGTACCGCTTTCTGTCGTCGGACGACCGCTACGACCCCGACCGCCTCAACCTCGACCGCGAACTGCTGCGCAAGTTCTACCTCACCGAGGGCTACGCCGATTTCCGTGTCATTTCCGCCGTCGCCGAGCTCGCCCCCAACCGCCAGGGATTCTTCATCACCTTCACCATCAGCGAGGGCGAGCGCTACAAGTTCGGCAAGGTCGAGGTCTCGACGCGCTTCCAGGGACTCGATGTCGACGTCCTGAAGAGCTACCTCACGATGGCGGAAGGCGACTGGTACGACGCCAGCCAGGTCGAAAAAACCGTCACCGCGCTGTCGGACCTCGTGGGCTCGCTGGGCTACGCGTTCGTCGATGTCCGTCCCAACATCCGGCGCAACAAGGACAATCTGACGGTCGACGTGACCTTCGACATCCAGGAAGGGCCGCGCGTCTACGTCGAGCGCATCAACATCTCGGGCAACACGCGCACCCTCGACAAGGTGATCCGCCGCGAATTCCGCCTCGCCGAGGGCGACGCCTTCAGCACCGCGAAGGTGCGCCGCAGCCAGGAGCGACTGAAGAATCTCGGCTTCTTCGAGAAAGTCGACGTGTCGGCGGCACCCGGATCGTCGCCCGACAAGACCAACCTCGAGGTCCAGGTGGTCGAGCAGAGTACCGGCGACATCTCCTTCGGCGCCGGCTACTCGACGACATCAGGCGTCCTGGGCGATATCTCGATCAAGGAACGCAACCTCTTGGGCAAGGGCCAGGAACTGCGCCTCGGCCTGTCGATCGGCACCTTGAGCACCCTGATCGACTTGAGCTTCACCGAGCCCTATTTCCTCGACCGTCCCATGGCGGCGGGTTTCGACATCTTCCGGACGTCGAACGACCGCCAGGCGGTCGCCTCCTATAGCGACGCCAGCATCGGCTTCGCCCTGCGCGCCGGCTGGGCCTACACCGAACACACGCGGCAGACCGTCCGCTACACCCTGCGCCAGACCGATATCTACAACGTGCAGCCCTTTGCCTCGCAGGTCGTCCAGTTGAACGCCGGCACCTCGGTGGTTTCGGAAATCGCCGAAACGGTCGCCTGGGATACCCGCGACACGCGCCTCAATACGACCAAGGGCTTGCTGCTGCGCAACACCTTGGCCGTCGCCGGCCTGCTCGGCACGGAGCAGTATTTTCGCGTCACTGCCGACGCCGTCTACTACCGGAGCATCTTCGAGGATATCGTCGCCTCGATCGGCGGTTCGATCGGCGCGGTGATCCCCTACGGCGGCTCGTCGCTGCGGCTGAACAACCTGTTCTTTATCGGCGGCGACAACTTGCGCGGCTTCGCGGTCGGCGGCATCGGCCCGCGCGATTCGAATACGACCGACGCGCTGGGCGGCACTTATTTCTATACCGGTACGACCGAGCTCAGTTTTCCGCTGGGCTTGCCCAAGGAGATCGGCATCCTCGGCAAGGCGTTCGTCGACGTCGGTTCCCTTTGGGGCCTGGGCGGTCCGGCGCAATACAGCACCTCGGTCCTTACCAGCAACACGATGCGCGTCGCGACCGGCCTCGGCCTCCAATGGATATCGCCATTCGGCCCAATCCGTATAGACTACGCGTTTCCGTTGGTTCAGGACCCATGGGACAAGACCCAGCAGTTCCACTTCGGCTTCGGCACGCGCTTCTGAGGACGACGCTGTCATGAACATCCAGACCGACAAGACCAGCCTCGCCGGGGCGACGGCGGTGGATATCAAGCGGATCCTGCAGATGATCCCCCACCGCTATCCGATGTTGATGGTCGACCGCGTGGTCGACATGCGGCTCGACCACAGCGCCGTCGGCATCAAGAATGTCAGCATCAACGAGCCGTTCTTCCAGGGCCACTTCCCCTCGGAGCCGGTGATGCCGGGCGTGCTGATCGTCGAGGCGATGGCGCAGACCGCCGCCGTGCTGGTCGTCGCCACCTTCGGCGCAGAGTCGGAGGGCAAGCTGGTCTATTTCATGTCGATCGACGGCGTTCGCTTTCGCCGGCCAGTGGGGCCGGGCGACCGCCTCGAATTGCACGTCGAGAAGGTGCAGAGCCGCGCCAATGTCTGGAAATTCTCCGGCAAGGCGCTGGTCGAAGGCAAGGTCGCGGCGGAAGCGACCTTCGCCGCCATGATCCGCGACAGGCAACCATAGAGGAGGGGAGAGATGCCCGACACCGCCGCCAACTACCGCATGCTGCACACGATGATCCGGGTGAAGGATCTCGACAAGTCGCTCGCCTTCTACACCGGGCCGATGGGCATGAAGTTGCTGCGCAAACGCGAGGTGCCGGCCGGCAAGTACACGCTGGCCTTTGTCGGCTACGGCGAGGAGAGCGAGCACTGCGCCGTCGAGCTGACCTTCAACTGGGGGCAGGAGAAGCCCTACGAGCTGGGCACCGGCTTCGGCCATCTCGCCGTCGGCGTGCCCGACGTCTACGGCATGTGCGAGCAGGTCACCAAGGCCGGCGGCAAGGTCACGCGCCCGGCCGGACCGGTGCAGCATGGGACCACGGTGATCGCCTTCGTGGAAGATCCCGACGGCTACAAGATCGAGCTGATCGAGCGCAAGTAGGGCCGATTATAAGTAGGGCCGACTAAAGGATCAGGCGCCAGTTCGCCACGGCGACCAGCGCCAGGGCCGCGGCCAGGGCGAAGACGAACATCCGCACCATCCAGCCCGGGCGGCGGAAATTGTCGTTCGCCGGCCGGCCGAGCCGCACGACCCGCGGCATCGGCCTTGGCTTTTGCGCGACCGCCCAGGTCTTGGCCAGGCGCGGTCCGTGCGACGATCTTGCCATGTCCTCTCGCTTTCCCCCCGGATAGCGAACCGGTCCCGTTGTCTTAGCCCCGCATGTGCAGCGGTTTGTAGGGTCGCTCGGTCTGGCCGTTATAGAGCTGGCGCGGCCGGCCGATCTTCTGGTCGGGGTCCTCGATCATCTCGTTCCACTGCGCGATCCAGCCGACGGTGCGCGCGACGGCGAACAGCACGGTGAACATCGAGGTCGGGATGCCGATCGCCCGGAAGATGATGCCCGAGTAGAAATCGACGTTGGGATAGAGCTTCTTGGAGATGAAGTAGTCGTCCTTGAGCGCGATCTGCTCCATTTCCATGGCCAGCTCGAGCAGCGGATCGTGCTCGATGCCGAGCGAGGTCAGTACCTCGTGGCAGGTCTGGCGCATGACCTTGGCGCGCGGATCGTAGTTCTTGTAGACGCGGTGGCCGAAGCCCATCAGGCGGGTATGGTCCTGCTTGTCCTTCACCCGGGACAGGAAGCCCGGGATGTTCTGCTTGCCGCCGATCTCGTTCAGCATGTTGATCACGGCCTCGTTGGCGCCGCCATGGCTCGGCCCCCACAGCGAGGCGATGCCGGCGGCGATGCAGGCGAACGGGTTGGCGCCCGACGATCCGGCGAGGCGGACGGTCGAGGTCGAAGCGTTCTGCTCGTGGTCGGCATGCAGCATCAGGATGCGGTCGACCGCCTTCTCGAGCACAGGGTTGATCTCGTACTCCTCGGCCGGCACCGAGAACATCATGCGCAGGAAGTTGGCCGAGTAGCTGAGGTCATTGCGCGGATAGATGAAGGGCTGGCCGATCGAGTACTTGTAGGCCATGGCGGCGATGGTCGGCATCTTGGCCACCAGCCGGTAGGAGGCGATCATGCGCTGGTGCGGATCGTGGATGTCGAGCGAGTCGTGATAGAAGGCCGAGAGGGCGCCGACCACGCCGCAGCACACCGCCATCGGATGGGCGTCGCGCCGGAAGCCGCGATAGAACTGGCTGAGCTGCTCGTGGACCATCGTGTGGTTGGTGATGTCCTTGACGAACTTTTCCTTCTGCGCCTTGTTCGGCAGCTCGCCCTTCATCAGAAGGTAGCAGCACTCCATGAAGTCGCTCTGCTCGGCGAGCTCGGCGATGTTGTAGCCGCGGTAGAGCAGAACGCCTTCGTCACCGTCGATATAGGTGATTTTGGAGGCGCAGGAGCCGGTCGAGGTGAAGCCCGGGTCGTAGGTGAACATCCCGGCATCGCCGTAGAACTTGCGGATATCGACCAGACGCGGCCCGATGGTGCCGTGGATAATCGGCATTTCGTAGGATTTGCCGGTTTCGTTGTCGGTCAGCGTGGCGGTCGATTTGGCCATTTGGGAACTCTTTCGGCTCGAATTGGCGGGTTCGAGGGCACCCTAACAAGCCGCCTCCGGAGGCGCAATTGTGCCACCAATCCGCTATTCCGCGGGGCGTAGCAGCCGCAAGATCCGGCCGTCGATGACGGCGAGACCCAGCCCGATCAGGGCCATTCCGGCGAGGTGGCGCGCAGCCAAGCGCTCACCCAGAACAGCGGCGCCCAGCAGGACAGCCGTGGCCGGTATCAGGAAGGTGACGAGCAGCAGGTTGGTGGCGCCGGCGGCAGCCAGAATACGGAAATAAAGCACGTAGGCGAGGGCCGTCGACAACAGTGCCAGGCCGCCGAGCGCCGCCCAGACCGTGGGCGAGGGCCACGCCGGTAGCGTCCAGGGCTGCTCGACGGCCAGCATGATCGGCAGAATCAATACGCTACTTGCAGTGACTTGCCCGGCAGCGGCCTCGAGCGGTGCAATTTTCATCGTCTTGAAGCGCCGGCCGTAGACGCCGGCGAAGGCATAGGAGATTGCCGCGCCCAGGCAGGCCAGCTCACCCCACACGCTCGCGCCGCCGACCAGGAGTTCGGGGCCGACCAGCAGCGCCACGCCAGCGAAGCCTGCCAGCAAGGCGGCGACCTTGGCCGGATCGATCTTCTCGTCCGCCGTCAGGAAATGGGCGACGACCAAGGTGAAGAGGGGTGTCGTGGCGTTCAGGATGGAGGCCAGCCCCGACGCGATCTGCGTCTGGCCCCAGAAGATCAGGCTGAAGGGCAGCACGTTGTTCAGCAGGCCCATGGCAAGGTAGGCGGACCAAGGGGCGTCGCGTCGAAGGGGATTCGTCCCAGTCGCCAGCAGGACGATGTCGAGCGCTAGCGCCGCCAGGGCCACGCGCACGAACACCACGGTGAGCGGTCCCAGTTCGCTGATCGCGACCTTGGCGAAGAAGAACGAACCGCCCCACAGGACGGAAAGCGACAGAAGCCAGATCCAGACCCGCAAACCCATCGCGGCATTGTGCGCAGCGGGGCGGGGCGTTCTATCCGCCGGCGGCGAGCAATCTCGCTTTGGTTTCGGCCGGTCCCAGGATCGCCAGCACCTCGAAGATGCCGGGCGACACGGTCGAGCCGCTGAGCGCAACCCGGAGCGGCTGGGCGACCTGGCCGAGCTTCACGCCCTCCGCCTCGGCGAAGCGGCGGATCGCATCCTCGACCTGCTTCTCGCTCCAGTTGGCGGCGGCCGCCTCGAGTGCCGCGGCGAGCTTGGCGAGCAGTGCCTTGGCCTCGGACGTGAGCTGGGCGCGCGCCTTGTCGTCGGTGATCGGCGGGGCGCCGCTTCGGGCGTAGAAGAGGAGATTGTCCAAGAGCTCGACCAAGGTGCGCGAGCGCTGCTTCACGCCGCCCAGGCCGCGCGCCAGGCGCTCCAGGCCGACCGGATCGATCTTACCGCCGAGCTTGGCTTCCAGTCCGGGCAGCACCATCGCCAACAGCTCGGCGTCCGGCGTCTCGCGCAGGTAATGCGCATTGAGGTTGGTGAGCTTGGCCAGGTCGAAGCGCGCAGCCGAGCGGCCGACGCCCGGCAGGTCGAACCATTCGATCGCCTGCTCGGTCGAGATGATCTCGTCGTCGCCATGGCCCCAGCCCAGCCGCAGCAGGTAGTTGCGCAACGCCGACGGCAGGAAGCCCATGTCGCGATAGGCGTCGACGCCCAGCGCGCCGTGACGCTTGCTGAGCTTGGCGCCGTCGGGGCCGTGGATCAGTGGGATGTGGGCATAGACCGGCTCCGGCCAGCCCATGGCGCGAATGAGCTGGAGCTGGCGGAAAGCGTTGTTCAGGTGATCGTCGCCGCGGATCACGTGGGTGACGTCCATGTCGTGATCGTCGACGACCACGGCCAGCATGTAGGTCGGCGTGCCGTCGGCCCGCAGCAGGATCATGTCGTCCAAGACGGCGTTCTCGACCTTGACCTCGCCCTGCACCGCATCCTGGATGACGGTCTGACCGTTTTGCAGCGCCTTGAGGCGAACGACCGGTGCGACGCCCGCCGGGGCGTCCTTGGGATCGCGATCACGCCAGCGGCCGTCGTAGCGCATCGGCACGCCGGCGCGGCGTTGCGCGTCGCGCATCTCCTCGAGTTCCTTGGTCGAGGCGTAGCAGTGATAGGCCTTGCCGGCGGCCAGCATCTGGTGCGCCACTTCGGCGTGCCGCGCCGCGCGCGCGAACTGGTACGTAACCTCGCCGTCCCACGGCAGGCCGAGCCACGAGAGGCCATCGAGGATGGCGTCGATGGCGGGCGAGGTCGAGCGCGCGCGGTCGGTGTCCTCGATGCGCAGCAGGTACTTGCCGCCGTGGTGGCGGGCAAACAGCCAGTTGAACAGCGCGGTGCGCGCGCTGCCGATATGCAGGTAGCCGGTCGGCGAGGGAGCGAAGCGGGTAACGACTGTCATTGCTCTGGGTATGTGCGGGTTTTGCCGCATTTCGGCCGG
>DATHNU010000377.1:0-2247 GCA_035485695.1 Reyranella sp.
ATCGTAAAGCAGGCTGACGGAAAGCACCTCGATGCCGGCCTGGTAGCGGTCCAGCATCGACTGGGCGGCCGCACGCGTCTCGCGTTCGATCTCCTCGCGCGCTGTGGTGTAGACCGCATCGATGGCGCGGGTCGCGACCGCCCCCCGAAGCGCTGCCAGGATCGTGCTACGCACGAGTGCCTCTGGTTCGGCGAGGTTATAGGCGAACGCCAACGCGTCGTTGACCCGGTACTGGGCCGTGGATCTCAGGTCTATGAGGTTGCCGTCGCCGGTGAGCAGGAAGGAGTCGCCGGACGTCGTCTCTTTCTGGAACCAGACACCGCTCGCCGCCTGCTGTGGCGCTGGGTTTAATCCAAAGGCCAGCCGCCTGCGAAGCTGCGCGCGCGTCGCCTCCTCCCGCGACAGTTCCGGTGGAAGTCCGAACTCGAGCCGTTGCGTCAGATTCTGGACGATGAGGCGGTGGCTCTCGAACGGCCAGGGCCATCTGAAGTGCAGGCCAGGCTCGAGAGCCGACGCCAAGATCCGGCCGAACCGCAGCCTCATGCCGACCTCGCCGGGCCCAACCGTGAAGAGTCCGCTCCCGAGCCAGAGTAGCGCCACGCCGCCGGCGGCAGCGTAGCCGAGGCTGCGCGGGGTAACGGCAATTCCGGTCAGCTGCGCGGCTCTGTCCCGGAGCCAGACCCATTCGTCCGGAACGCGCGTCCGGCGCATGCTGAGGATCAGCAGGCCGCCGAGCAGCACGGCCCCGGCGTCCTTGACAAGGTCCGGCACGAAGCCGGCCGCGGTCCCGAACGTCGCTCGAGGGTCGAGCCCCCAGGCGTGGTACATCATGTTGAGGGCGAAACCGGCGGCGAGCGTCATGAAGACGACCGCAACCAGATAGGCAGCCACCGCGCGGCGGCCCAGCACCTTCATGAGGACGACCAGGCTGCTGATGTTCGTGGCCGGCCCGGCGAGAAGGAAAACGAGAACGGCGCCTGGGCTCAATCCCTTGAGCGCCAGCGCCGCCGCCATGGGCGTCGAGGACGAAGCGCAGGTGTAGAGAGGGATGCTCAAGATGAGCATCAGCAACATCGAGACGATTCCGCCGCCCCACACGCCGTCGAATAGCTGCGCTGGAACTGCGACGACGGCGACGGCGGACAGAACGATGCCCAGAGCGAGCCACCAGCTGATGTCGTCGAGCAACTCGACGAAGCCATAACGGATGATGCGCCTTGTCGCATCGACCGCCGCACTGCCGCTTGTGGCTCCAGAGTCGGGCTGCGAATTCGCCTCCCGGGCGTGGTCGTGGTGGTGATCCTGTCCGTGCGCGTGATCAAGTCCCTCAGCGGCGTCGCCTGCATGCTGACACTGGTGACTGTCGCTACCTGCGGCGGGATTTTTGGCGGGCCTCAGGGGCCGTCCGGTCGCGCTGGAGCCCGGGGCGCCGAACAGATTTGTGGCAAGGCCGGCGGCAATCGCCGTTGCAACACCGGCGACGGGGCGGAACACGGTCATGAGAGGGTCGGTCAGCGCGTAGGTCAGGCTGATACTGTCGACCCCGGTTTCCGGCGTCGCGACCAGGAACGCCACGGTGGCGCCCGGCGTCGCCCCTTCCTTGCGCAGCCCAAGCGCTGTTGGCAGGACGCCGCAGGAGCACAAGGGCAATGGCGCGCCGAGGACCGACCCCCAGAGCACCGACTTGATCTTTCCGGCCCCGACGAGCCGGGTGAGCAGCCGGCCCGGCACCAGGACCGCAAGCACCCCGGCGAGCAGGAAGCCGAAGAGGAGGAAGACAGAAGCGTCTTCCAGGATTCCCCAGGCTTCCCGAAGGACAGCGAACAGAAAATTGATCATCATAGTCCCGTTTTTGAGGCTGTCGGGGGCCGAATGGTCCGGTCCCAACCGCTTTGCCGCGCGGCGGCGCCTTGCGCGGACACCGCCGCGGCGCGGCCGCGTTACTTCGGCAGATATTTCTTGTTCAATGCGCAAGCCACGGAGAACTGCGGGTCGACCACGTTGGAGATATAAAGGTGAGCCGCCTGACCAAGCAATTCGACGGCATCGTACTTCTCGAAGCCATAGTCAGTCGTGAGCCAGGTGACCATGTCAGCGCAGGCGAGGCGCAAGGCGTCGATCAGAGGTCGCGTGCTGCCGATCGACATGATCTCATTGTCGTTGATCAGGTGCGGCCAGTTGATCTTCTTGCCCTTGATCAGGTTCACGGTGAACTTGACGGTGAATGGCGTCTCGATCGCAGCACCG
>DATHNU010000378.1:0-2012 GCA_035485695.1 Reyranella sp.
GGAGTCTGCGCGGCAACCGGCAGGGCCATCACGGTTGCAGTGAAGAGGATCGGACTGAAAAAGCGCTTCATCGGCGGTGAACCCGCATTGAGAGGGGTGGCATCGTATCGTCGGCAACGCATGGCATGTCAACGTCCGCGCTGCGGATCGATCCTGCGACGCAAACGCGCCCAAAGGATGGCGCTGTGCCATTGGGGTTGCGTCCCCCACTTGGATAGGCCATCGTGGCCGTGACGCCGACTCCGCAGAAGGGTCGCAAGTACTTGGGAGGCAAGGGTAATTTCGCGGTGCCGGCGCGTTATATTTGCCGGTCAACGAAACCAGCGAGAACATGGCAGCACCGTCTTCATCCAGCGGCTCGCCGCTGCTCAGCGTGTGCGATGTCTCGGTCCGCTTCGGCGGCATCGTGGCTCTCGATGGCGTGACGTTCGACGTTTTTCCCGGCCAAATCGCCGGCCTGATCGGTCCCAACGGCGCCGGCAAGACGACGCTCTTCAACTGCCTCAGCCGGCTCTACACGCCAAACGGCGGTGACATCCTGTTCGAGGGCGAGTCGATCCTGGGGCGCCCGCGCTACAGCATCCCGCAGATCGGCATCGGTCGCACCTTCCAGAACGTGGCGCTGTTCGACCGCATGTCGGTGCTCGACAATGTCAAGGTCGGCTGCCACAGCCGCAGCTCCACCAGCTTCTTCGACAACGCGCTGCGCCTGCCCAAGGTGGCGCCCGAGGAGGCGCAAATCGCCCAGCGCGCCCACGAGCTGATTGCTTTCATGGATCTTGTGCCGTTCACCAAAGCCGTGGCGGGCGGCCTGCCGTTCCCGATCCGAAAGCGGGTCGAGCTCGCGCGCGCGCTCGCCTCGAGCCCCAAGCTGCTGCTGCTCGACGAGCCGGCAGCCGGCCTCAATCACGAAGAGATCGAGGTGCTGAAAGGCCAGATCAAGCGGGTACGCGACACGCAGCACGTCACGGTGCTGCTGGTCGAGCACCATATGAGCCTCGTCATGTCGGTGTCCGACAAGGTCGTCGCCATCGACTTCGGCAAGAAGATCGCCGACGGCACGCCGGCGGAGGTGCAACGTGATCCCGAAGTGATCCGCGCCTATCTGGGGACCTCGTGATGGCCGCGTTGCTGGAAGTGAGGGCGCTCAAGGCGTTCTACGGCCAGACCCAGTCGCTGTACGACGTCGGCTTCAAGATCGAGGCCGGCGGCATCACCACCCTGCTGGGCGCCAACGGCGCCGGCAAGACGACGACGCTCCGTGCCATCTGCAACATGGTGCGCACCGAGGGTTCGGTGCGGTTCGACGGCAAGGACATCAACGGCATGGCGACCGAGGAGATCGTGCGGCTCAGGATCGCCCACGTCCCCGAGGGCCGCGGTACCTTCACGACGCTGACCGTCGACGAGAATCTGCGCATCGCCGCCTACACCCGCAAGGACAAGCAAGGGGTCAGGGACGAGCTCGAGCGGGTCTTCAGCTACTTTCCGCGGCTCAAGGAGCGCGTGCAGCAGCAGGCCGGCACCCTCTCGGGCGGCGAGCAGCAGATGCTGGCGATCGCCCGTGCACTGATGCTGAAGCCGCGCCTGATGCTGCTCGACGAGCCGTCGTTCGGCCTGGCGCCGTTGATCGTGGTCGAGATCTTCCGCATCCTGCGACTGATCAACAAGGAGGAGGGGGTGAGCATCCTGCTAGTCGAGCAGAATGCGGCACTGGCCCTCGACCTCGCCGATACCGCCTACGTCCTGGAAACCGGCAGGGTCGTGATGTCGGGTCCCTCGTCGGTCGTGAAGAACGACGAGAATGTCCGCAAGTCGTACCTCGGGTACTGAGGCAGGGAAATGGAACAGTTCCTCCAGCAGATCGCATCCGGCCTCGCCAACGGCGCCATCTATGCCTGCGTGGCGCTGGCGCTGGTCATGATCTACGTCTCGACCGACCATATCAATTTCGCCCAGGGCGAGCTGGCGATGTTCTCGACCTACATCAGCTGGCAGCTCATGAGCTGGGG
>DATHNU010000379.1:0-14765 GCA_035485695.1 Reyranella sp.
CACCGTGAACAAGTATTCCAAGCTCAGCCTGCCGCTTAAAAGCATCCTGCTGCTGGAGTTCCATGGCACCGACGCCGGCACCAAGGAGCAGGCCGAGATGGTGCAGGCGATCGCCGCCGAGCATGGCGGCGGCGACTTCGCCTGGACCGGCCAGGCCGAGGAGCGCAGCAAGATGTGGCAGGCGCGCCACGATGCGGCGTGGGCCGCCAAGGCATCGCGGCCCGGCTGGGGCATGTGGGCGACCGACGTCTGCGTGCCGATCTCGCGGCTCGCCGAATGCATCCTGGAGACGCAGAAGGATATCGTCGCCAACGGCCTCTATGCCCCCATCGTCGGCCATGTCGGCGACGGCAACTTCCATCTCACCATGATGGTCAATCCCGACGACCCGACCTACCTGCCGCGCGCCGAGGCGCTCAACGACCGCATGGTGGCGCGCGCGCTGGCGCTGGGCGGCACCTGCACCGGCGAGCACGGCGTCGGCATGGGCAAGATCAAGTTCCTGTACGAGGAGCATGGCGAGGCCATGTCGCTGATGCGCGCCATCAAGAAGGCACTCGACCCCGACAACATCATGAACCCGGGCAAGATCCTGGGGCCGATCAACTGATCTCGTTCGATCTTTGCGCATGTTCGGGGCGGTTGGCGTGAATTTGCGGTATTTCCGGTAGTCCGGCGGACTTTTTGCGAGAGATCCAATTGCGCTGCTGAAGTGCGGAGGGGGCCCGTGAATCCGCGCGCTCGCGGAGCGGGCTTGCCGACCCAGCAGGGGCTGGCGCGAAAACCGGATCGTCATCGGGACAAGTGACTTAAGTCATGTTTGCTGAAAGTCAGCCAAAGTTGGCGCGTGTTGTTGAGCCGTACCGCACATATAATCGATACTTAAGTATATGTCAAGCGAAACTTTGTGTCGAAGGGGCCGGAATAAGTAAGCACCATAGGGCGGGGTTTGAGGCTTTCCCGCATTGAAACGACAGGGAATTTTCTGATTGCTCGCGGCTTCGCCGCGGCCTCGCTGAATAAGTGGGCGCCATAGAACCCACAAATGTAATTTCCTTGCCCGGCGACGACGCGATGCTTCGGCCATTCGCGCCAGCGATCCGCTGCCGGCAATCCGCCGAATGGCAGCCTGGCGCTGCGCAAACCCTAACCGACCGCCATGCCCTTCTTGGCCAGCTCCTTCTTCGCGCTCTCGTTCTTTCCGAGATGGGCGAGGCCCATGCCGCGCAGCACGTTGGGCGCCTTGGTGAACTGGATGTTGTCATAGCCCACGATCTCGACGCGGTTGCCCCAGGGATCGAGGAAATCGAGGAAAGGACCGTCGAGCAGGACGACGCCCGCCGCCTGCAGGGCGCGCCGCGCCGCCTCCTTGTCGTCGACCACGAGGCCGAAATGGCGGCCATCATCGGGAGCCTGCTTGCGCCCCTTCTGAAGGGCGATGAACTGGTCGCCCAGATCGATGAAGGCCATGGTGTCGCTCTTGCCGCGCAGCTCGAACTCGAAGAGCCGGCCGTAGAACGCCAGCGCCTCCTCGATGTCGCCCACCTCCAATGCCACATGGTTGAAGCCCACGACGCGCGGCCTGCCGGATTCTGCCATCGCACACTCCTCGCTTGATTCAGCAATCAGGTGGGAAGGCCCACCCCTTCACGCAACCCCGGTCGATCGCAGATCACAGTCTTGCCGGAGCGCGGACCTCCAGGTCCGCATCTTCGTCGTTGATACGATGACATGAGCGGACCTGGAGGTCCGCGGTCCGGCAAGAAAAAGGGCCGGCGATTGCCGGCCCTTTCCTGATTGATGCGCCGGCGGTCTACTTGGCCGCCTGAATCATGATCTCGACCTTGAGCGCCGGATTGGCGAGCTTGGCCTCGACCGTGGCGCGGGCCGGCGTGTTGCCGGGCGCCACCCAGGCGTCCCACACTTCGTTCATCTGGCCCCAGGTGCCGATGTCGGTCAG
The DNA here is from genome assembly GCA_035485695.1 of Reyranella sp. GTDB lineage: Bacteria > Pseudomonadota > Alphaproteobacteria > Reyranellales > Reyranellaceae > Reyranella. The sequence continues at coordinate 1,961 of DATHNU010000379.1, forward strand.
CCAGATGTTGGCCGACAGGATCTTCGACTTGTCGGTGCCGGCTTCCTTGAGGAACTTGTCGATCTTGTCGAGGATCTGCTTGGTCTGGCCCTTGACGTCGGCCTTGGCGTCGTCGGCGGTGAGGCCGGCGAGATAGACCGTGTTGCCATGGACCACCGCGCTGCTCATGCGGGGGCCGGCGTTGATGCGTTGGACGCTCATTTGTCTCTCCTCCTTTGAAAACTCCAAAACGGCGGCGACCTTAGAGCAGATTCCATCAAGGTGAAACCGCTCATGGCTGGGAGCGCGCCACTCCGTGGCGCATCTTTGTCGATCGTACAGCCCATGAGCGCCACTGGAGTGGCGCGCTCCCAGCAAAGAGTATGAGCGGGCCTGGAGGCCCGCGGTCCGCGGATGACTCAGATCGCCGCGACGACCATGATTTCGACCTTCATTTTCGGGTCGTTGAGCCTGGCCTGCACGGTGGCGCGGGCCGGCGTCTGGCCCGGCGCGACCCAGGCATCCCAGACGGCATTCATGGCCGCGAAGTCGGCGATGTCGCTGAGCCAGATCACGGCGGACAGGATCCTGGTCTTGTCGCTGCCGCCGCGGGCCAGCAACGCATCGATCTCGGCCAATGCCTGCTTCACCTGGCCGGTGATGTCGAGCGAGGTGTCCTCGGGGATCATACCCGAGAGATACATGCGATCGCCGCAGACGCTGGCCTCGCTCAGCCGCGGGCCGGGATCGATGCGGCGGACGTCGGTCATGGTCGCTCCTTCGATGGACTCTACGGAACGAACTTCCGCTTCGCAGCACGGCTCTGGCAAGAGCTTCTTGCGCCCACGGGCGGCCGGTTCGCGCTAAGGTCTCTGCGCAAGAAGGTGAGGTCATGTTCCTCTCCCCTTGGGGGAGAGGTTAGGTGAGGGGGTCAACGCGAAGGCTGCCTCCTGCATCACCCCCTCACCCAGCCTCTCCCCCAATCGCGCCAGTGAAGGCGCTTAGGGGAGAGGAGCATGAAAGGCAAGTCGTTGAGACAGATCGCCCCGCGGTCTGATGGAGAAGGAAGACAACCATGGCCATCCGCCGCCCTCTCGACGGCATGCTCGTCCTCGATCTCGGGCAGATCTACAACGGGCCCTATGCCGGGCTGACCCTGGGCTTCATGGGCGCCCGCGTGCTCAAGATCGAGCCGCCGGAGGGCGACGTGGTGCGCCGCCGCAAGCGCGAGGTCGAGCCGTGGCCGCTGGTCATGCTGAACTCCAACAAGGAGTCGGTGGTGCTCGACCTCAAGCAGGCGCGCGGCAAGGAACTGTTCCTCGAGCTGGTCGCCAAGGCCGACGTGCTGATCGAGAACTTCGCCGTCGGCGTGATGGATCGGCTGGGCATCGGCTGGGACGTGCTCAGCAAGATCAACCCGCGCCTGGTCTATGGCGGCAGCTCGGGCTTCGGGCTCGACGGGCCCTATCGCGACCTCGCCGCCATGGACGTCACCGTCCAGGCGATGAGCGGCATCACCAACGCGACCGGCCAGCCCGACGGGCCGCCGACCAAGGCCGGCGCCGCCGTCTGCGACTTCCTGGCCGGCATCCATCTCTGCGCCGGTATCCTGGGGGCGCTGGTGCAGCGCGAGCGCACCGGCCAGGGCCAGAGGGTCGAGGTCGCCATGCACGAGGCGGCTGTGATCGCCCTCGCCTCGGCCATGGGCGCGGTGATGGACGGCGACACGAGCGTCCCCGACCGCACCGGCAACCGCCATCCCGCGCTCGCCATGGCGCCGTACAACACCTATCCCTGCAGCGACGGCTACGTTGCGATCTTCACCGCGGCCGAACGGCACTGGCACTCGATGTGCCAGATGCTGGCCCGCCCCGACCTCGCCACCAATCCCGACTATGCCAGCACGGTGGCACGGGCGAAGAACATGGCGGAGATCGACGACATCGTCGGCGCCTGGACGATGACGCGCACCAAGGACGAGGTGGTGCAGCTCCTGAACGAAGCGCATGTCCCCTGTGCGCCGGTGAAGACCGCGCGCGAGGTTTCGCGCGACCCCCATCTCGAGGCGCGCGGCTTCTGGGTCGACATCGACCATCCGCGCCGCGGCCGCACCCGCGTGCCGATCTCGCCCATCCGCCTGCATACCGGCGGCAAATCGGAGATCAGGAGTCCCGCCCCGACCCTGGGACAGCATACCGAGGCGGTGCTGGCGGAGCTGCTGGGGCTGAAGGCGGAGGAACTGGCGACGTTGCGCGCCCAGCGCGTCACCGAACCGGTGGCGTCCATCGCCGCCATCGACAGGAAGCGCGCGCGATAGATGTCGATCGGCGAGGCCCATGAACTCACAAATCCCAGGCACTCGCTGACGCCCGCTTTGGTGCGCGTTGACGACTTTGGTCGGACGGCGCACGAGGTCCGCTAAGTGCCCGAACGGACATTCCAAAGAGAGGTTAAGGCCGGCGTCAATCGAAAAGCGTCGCCAACCGGTGCTTCATCTGATCGGCGATATAGAGCGCCAGGGCTTGGATCGTGGAAGTCGGGTTCACACCGCCTCCCGTCACGAACACGCTGCCGTCGACGATGAAGAGATTTTTCACGTCGTGGCTGCGCCCCCACTCGTTCACTACCGAGCGCTCGGGATTGGTGCCCATGCGCGCGGTGCCGAGCAGGTGGCCGGGAGAATTAAGCGCCTCGCGTGAGCAATAGATGTTCGTGGCGCCGGCAGCGCGGAGGATCTCCTCGGCGCGGGCGATGCCGTGCTCCATCATGCGATGCGTGTTCTCGCTGACCTTATAGTCGATCTTGGGCGCAGGAATGCCGTTGCTGTCCTTCAGTACGGGATCGAGCGTCACCCGGTTGTGCTCTTCAGGCAGGTCGTCGCACGCGACGCCGATGCTGACGCGGTGGTCGAGCATTTCCCGATAGACCTCGTGGTGCCGAGGGCCCCAGGGAAGCTGGCCCGAAGCGACCCCCGTGATGGCCTGGTTGCCCGGGCCGGTTCCGCGACTGAACTGCAGCGTGTAGCCGCGAACGAAGTCGCGCTTGGAGTCGGTCTCGTAGAACTGCTTGCTCCACAGGCAGGTGATCGGCCCGCGACCGCCGTCGAGCGTATCCTCGACGTAGCCGGAGATCATCGGCCACGGATGGAGCATCAGGTTCCTGCCGACCAGCCCGGACGAGTTGGCGAGGCCGTTGGGGAATTTCCCCGACACCGAGTTCAGCAGAAGGCGCGGCGTGCCGACGCCGTTGCACGCCATGATCACGACCTCGGCCGGCTGGAAATGCTCCTTGCCGTCCCTGTCGTAATAGATCGCGCCGGACGCCATGCCGGTTCCGTCGACGGTGATTTCACGCACGCGGCTGCGCGGCCGGAGTTCGACGCCGGCGCGGATCGCCTGCGGCCAGTAGGTGAGGTCGGTGCTGGCCTTGGCGCCCTGCGCGCAGCCCGGCGTGCAGTGGCCGAGATTGATGCACTTGCCGCGGCCGTCATAGTCCTGCGTGGCGACGGCGGTGTCCGACGGCCACCAGTGCCAGCCGAGCTTGTTCATCGCCTTGCCGTACAGGGTGCCGGACTTGCCGAGCGGGATGGGCGGCATCGGCGGATGACGCGGCGGCACGCCCGGATCGCCTTCGAGGCCCGACGAACCCATCATCCGGTCGTTCTCTTCGTAGAACTTCTCGAGCGTCCAGTAGTCGATCGGCCAGTCGTCGGCCACGCCATCCAGCGACTTCACCCGGAAGTCCGACGGATGCAGTCGCGGCCAGTGCGCCGTGTAGATGATGGTGCCGCCGCCGACGGCGTTGAAGTTGGCAACCTTCATGATCGAGTTGTCGTCATTCACCGGATAGTCGGTGTCGCGGCCGCGCAGGTTGGGGCTGATATTGAAGTCGGTATAGCGGCGGATCTCCCAGTCGCGCCCGTTGCTCGGATAGTCCGTCGAGCGCACCCAGTCGCCCTGCTCCAGGCACAGGATGCGCATTTTGGTGTCGGCAAGACTCCAGGCAACGGCCGCGCCCGAGGCGCCCGAGCCCACGATCAGCACGTCGACCTTCTCATGCTCGATCAAGGTCAGGCTCCTCCCGGTCATCGCGCCAGAAGGGCGGCCGCGCGCGAACCTTGTCGAGCAGCGACCAGTCGCCCTGGTCGATTTCATAGCCCTTGGGGAAGGGCGAGCGCGCCTCGTGTCCGATCGCGACCAGCACGCGATCGTCGCGGTAGTAGGCGGCGGTCACGAGCCGGCCGAGCGCCGCCGCAGCACTTCCGCCCGACTTGTACCAGGCGTTGATATCCTGTCCGGCGTGGTAGCTCTTCAGCGCCTCATGGACCAGCCGCAGGTCGCGGCCGATCGATTTCTCGATGTCGGCCAGGATCAGGGGATCGTTCGCCGCCGGCATGCGCCGCTCCGCATCGGCCGGAATCATAGCACCCGTCACGGGGGCGAGTTGCTGTCGTTCGGATTCGGAAAGCCCGTCGCTCATTCTACGCACTCACTCACTTTGCTTACTTCACGGCTCCCATGGTCAGACCGCGCACGATATACTTTTGCACCATGAGGCTGAGCAAGAGTTGGGGCAACGCGGCAACGACGGTCGCCGCCGCCATCTGGCCCCACAGGACCTGCTCGTAGGAAATGAACTGGATGGCGCCGACCGTCACCGGAAAGGTCTGCCGGCCGGCCAGCATCAGCGGATAGTTGAAGGCGTTCCAGCAGAACATGAAGCCCAGGATCATCGTCACCGACAGGCCGGGCATGCTGAGCGGCAGGACCACGCGCGTGAGCACGCCGAACCACGAGCAGCCATCGATCTTGGCGGCCTCCTGGATCTCGAGCGGGATCTCCATGAAGAAGCTGCGCAGCATCCAGATGGTGAACGGCAGCGTGATCAGCTGGTAGGCCAGGATCAGGCCGCCATGCGTGTTATAGAGACCGAGCTTTTGATAGATGATGTAGAGCGGGATCACGAAGGCGATGAACGGCACGAAGCGGAAGCTCATCAGCACGAAGGCGATCGCGTTCTTGAACGGGAATTCGAAACGGGCCAGCGCGTAAGCCGCCGGGATGCCCGCCGCGAGCGAGAGCAGCACCGAGCCCAGCGAGATGATCAAGCTATTGAGAAAGAACAGGGGGAAGTCGGGGCGACTGGAGGCGTACTGCCCGCGCTGCTCGCCGATCACCAGGGCCATGTAATTGGCGATGGTGGGTGAAAAGACGAGCTTGGGCGGCACGGTCATGATGTCGCCCGGCGTCTTGAAAGACGTGAGCACGATCCAGAAGAACGGGAAGACCGTCCAGAAGAGCAACACGACGGCACCCAGCACGAGGGCGAGTTGGACGCTGATGCGCTGCCCGGCGCGTGCCCTGACGCGCGGTTCGGGACCGGCGAAGGGGGCTGCCTGCACCGTCATGTCGTGCTCTCCGAGGCCTTGTTCCAGAGCCGCATCAGCAGGTAGCTCGCGATCACGACCGTCACGAGCAGGATGATGGCCTGCGCCATGCCCTTGCCCATCTGGTACCATTGGAAGGAGAACTGGTAGGCCATGATGTGCAGGTTGGTCGTGGCGTCGTTCGGTCCGCCCTGCGTCGTGGCGTAGATCACGTCGAAAATGCGCAGCGAATCCATGGTCCGGAACAGCGTGACCAGCACCAGGAACGGCGTGAGCAACGGCAGAGTGACGTAACGGAAAGTAGCGACCGGACCTGCGCCGTCGACCTTCGCCGCCTCATAGGGCTCCACCGGTAGCGCCTGCAGCCCGCCCAGCAGGATCAGCGAGACGAACGGCAGGTTGCCCCAGGTGTCGATGATCAGCACCGACGCCACCGCCCCGTCGGGCGAGCCGAACCAGTTCACGGGCCCCAGCCCCAGGAACGACAGCAGATAGTTGAGGATGCCCGCGGTCGTCGACGCCATCATGATCTTCCACATCAGCGCGGTGATCACCGGCGGGATCATGAGCGGCGTCAGCATCAGGGCGCGAAGGACAGCGCGGCCGGGAATCCGGGCATGCAGCAGGAGCGCGACGGCAACGCCCAGACCGACCTGGACGACAACCGCCGCCGCCGTGAAGCCCAGTGTGAAGAGGAAGGCCCGGCCGAACAGCGGCTCGTCGAGCAGATCGGTGTAGTTGTCGAACCAGACGAACCGGAAGCGCTTGGGATACTGCAGCCAGTAGGCGGTGAAGCTGTAGTAGAAGCCGAGCGCGAACGGATAGATCATCCCGGCGAGCAGCACGAGCGCCGGCGAGAGCAGCAGCCAGGGCAGCAGCTTCTCGCGCCGGCGACGACGGCGCGATTGTACGGTAAACGACGCGGTACTCATGAGCCAAGGCTCCCGTTCGCTACTTGAGGCCGACTTCCTTCAGCATCCGGTTGATCTCGGTATCCGCCTTCTTGAGCGCATCGGCGGCGGGCATGCGCTTGAAGTATATTTCGTGCAGGGCGCGGGCCCAGGTATCGCCCAGCCGGGGACGCTCGGGTTCGGGCACCCAGGCAATCTTTGCCGTCTCGAGGTTCTTGGCCACGGTCTTGAGGTAGCTGCCGCCGCCCCAGGGACCCATGATGGCCTGCACGCGAGGATCGTTGGTGACCGACATGCGCGAGGGGTTGTAGTTGCGATAGCCGACCGTGGCGTTGAGCAGGGTGTGGGGCGCCGTCGCCCACTGCAGGAAGAGCCATGCCGCTTCCTTGTTCTTGGTCGCGCGGCTCAGGCCCAGCGCCCAGGTGAACAGGCCCGAATGGGTCTTGCCGCCCGGTCCCACCGGCAGCAGCGCGTAGCCGACCTTGCCCGCAACCTTCGACTTGTCGGGATCCTCGTACTGGGCGGCGAAGAAATCGCAGTCGGCGATCATGCCGGCCTGGCCGGCCGCGAAGGCCCCCATGGCGTCGTACCACTGCATGTTCGCCCAGTTGGGCGGTCCGCTGTCGCGGATCATGTCGACCCAGGTCTCCGTGTACTTGACCGAGCGCGGATCGGCGAGGACCGCCGTGAGCTTGCCGTCGAGTTCGCTCCACTGGTCGTCGGTGAAGGATTTCAGCCCGCTGAGGAAGCCGGTGCCCATGCTCCCGAAGCTCGGCGTGCCGCGGGCGACGATGCCGGGAATGCCGGCATTTTTCTTCACCGCCGCGGCGGCAGCGGCCATTTCCTCGATCGTGGTCGGCACCTTGATGTTGTACTGGTCGAAGATGTCCTTGCGATAGGCGAGAATGTAGCTCTCCTCCAGCACCGGGATCGAATAGATCGGTCCTTCGCCGACGCCGCCGCCGATCTTGCCGTTCCAGCGGTTGGCCGCGATCAGCGCCGGATAGAAGTCGTCGAGCTTGTACCAGCCGAGATCGGTCAGCTTGGGATTGTTGAGGAATTCGTCGAGCGGCAGGATCCAGTCGGCCGACACGTACTGCCAATTGCGCATCGCGCCACACATGATGACGGAGAATTCGCCGCGCTGGTTCGAGAGATCGGCCGCCAGCTTGGTGTTGTACTGGTCCTCGGGCAGGACCAGGTATTCGATGTTGATACCGGTCAGCTTCTTGAATTCGGGGATCAGCGGCAGCAGCGATTCGGTGAAGGGATGCTTGTTGAGGCCGATCGTCAGCGACTGGCCGTTAGCCTGCTTCCAATCGATCTTGGCCTTGGCGAACTCGGCTTGCGCGTCGTCGTTCTGCGCGAAAGCGGGCGATGCTCCCTGCATCGCCAAAGGTGTCGTGAGCAAAAGCTTGTTGAGCAGCCGACGCTTGATACGCATGCGTTTCCCCTTTTCTGTCGTGATTCTTCGAATCCGGCCTGGTCAATCGACCTGGATGTTCTGCTCCTTGATGATCGCGCCCCACTGCGCCGTCTCTTCACGAAGCAGGGCAGCCATCTCCTGGCGCCCGCGGAACGTCGGGAAATATCCGAGCTCCGCATACAGTCGCGCGATGTTGGCATCGTCGAGGGCCTTGCGGTAGACGCCCTCGAGCCTGTCGATGATGGCGTCGCTGGTGTGGGCCGGCGCCACGATGGCCTGCCACGAGACGACGACGAGCTTGGGAAAGCCCTGCTCGATTCCCGTCGGTACGTCGGGCAGCGCAGGGTGGCGCCTGGTGCCGAGGAGGGCGATGACGCGAATGCGACCGGCATCGACCTGGCCCTTGTACATGCCGTAGGCCGAGACCATGAGCTGCACCCTCCCGCCCAGCATGTCGTTCAACGCCGGCCCGCCGCCACGGTAGGGCACGTGCATGACGTCGGCGAGGCCGGTCTGCTGGCGTATCACCTCGAAGCTCATGTGATCGACGCTGCCCATGCCGCCCGATCCGAAATGCAGCAGCCCGGGCTGGCTCTTGGACAGGGCCACGAGATCGCGAAGATCCTTCACCGGCAGATCGGCCGGCACCACCACGGCGACCGGCGAGTCGGCGACGGTGCAGACGGGCGCGAGATCGCGTTCCACGTTGATGGTCATGTTCTTGTAGAGCAGCGGGTTGGTGACGACGACGCTGCTGTTGACGTGACCCAGCGTGTAGCCGTCGGGTGGGCTCTTGGCGACGGCTTCCAGTCCGACGCTGCCGTTGGCGCCGGCGCGGTTGTCGATCACGAACGACTGGCCAAGGGACGATTGGACGGCGGGCGTGAATTGCCGGGCGACCAGGTCGGTTCCTCCGCCCGGTGGGAAGCCGACGACGACACGGACCGGGCGCGTGGGATACTGCTGTCCCCACGAGCGCGAGAGAGGAACGGCGCCCAGGGCGGACGCGAGCAGGCTCCGACGATACATCATGTCCTCCCCAGGTCGCCGTTTGCGACGGTCCGTTCTTTCAGCCTGCGACCTGCGCGACCGTCGGCGTGTCGCCGCCGAGAGTGGTACGACGCATGTCGCGCACCTCGTTGCGGTCGAAACGGCGCGCCCGATGCATCGTCGCCCGGTTGTCCCACATCACCAGGTCGTACTGCCGCCAACGGTGCGCGTAGACGAATTCGCGCTGGGTCGCGTGCTCGGTGAGATCGCGCAGGAAGGACCGTGCTTCCGGGATCGTCCATCCGACGATCGCGCCGGCGTGCGCCGACAGGAAGAGGGACTTGCGCCCGGTGTCGGGATGGATGCGGACGAGGCGTTGCCGGACCGGCCGGAAGCCGGCGATCTCCTGCGGCGTGAATTCGGTGAAGCCGATCGACCCGCGCGAGTAAAGCAGGGAGTGCTCGCAGACCAGGTTCTCGATCTCCGCCTTCGTGCGGTCGTCGAGCGCGTCATAGGCTGCGCGCATGTCGGCGAACTCCGTGTTGCCTCCCCATTGCGGGACCACGCGGCCCGACAGGAGGGAATGCTTGGCCGGCACTTCGCGGTACGAACTGTCGGAATGCCAGAGCCTGTCGCCCAGCTTGAAGAACCACTGACGATCGTCGGCGGATATGATCCTGCCGTTCTTGTCGAGGTTGGAGAGATCGCCGATCCCCGCGCCCAGCCGGCTTTCGGACTCCTTCCGGATGTTGCCCGGCCTATCCTTGGCCTCGAGCTCGCCGAAGTTCCTGGAGAAGGCGATCTGCTGCTCGTCGGTCACGTTCTGGCCGTGAAAGACCAGGACGCCGTAGCGATTCATTCCCTGGTCGATGGCCGCGACGTCTTGGCGGCTGAGCGGCCTGGTGATGTCGACGCCCGACACTTCTCCCGCGAAGCCGGGCGTGAGCGGATTGATCGTAACGGCCATGGTGGCGATCCCTCGACCCGTCTTGTTATAACATATGACGACCTAATATCCTGATGCCGAGACTGTCAAACCGGAACCCGCGTCACTAGCCGCCTTGCGGCATCGCGCGCGAACTGCGAACGAGTGACCATGCAGCAAGTCGAACACGTCAGCCTCTCCAATCAGGTGCTGCGTGAAATCCGTTCCGCGATCGTGCTGGGCGATCTTGCGCCGGGCGCGCGGCTCACCTTCCGCGACGTGGCGCAACGTCTCAACGCCAGCGTCACGCCGGTCCGAGAAGCCCTGCTGCAGCTCGTGGCGGAGCGGGTGCTGAGCGTGGGGCCGGGCCGTACGATCACCGTGCCGATCCTGACGCGCGCCCAATTCCTCGAACTCCGTGTCGTCCGCCTTCAACTCGAAGGCCTGGCGGCGGAGGCGGCCGCACGGCAGACGGGCGCCCGGCTGGCGGACGAGCTGCAGGCCATCCATCGTCTTCTCGACGAGGCCAAGCGGGAGCGGGATGCGCGCCAGGCGACGATCCAGAACCGCGCCTTTCACTTCCGCCTGTATGAGGCGGCGGCCTTGCCCGCCCTGTTGGGGATGATCGAGAACATCTGGCTCAGGACCGGTCCCTATCACCGCTACATCTTTGCCGATCCGACCAAGCACGTCTTCGATACCGACGGCCAGCGCCGCCGCAGGCCGCTGCATCCACACCATCGCATCATCGAGGCGCTTCGCCAGGGCCGACCCGCCTACGTCCGCCGCGAGATCGAAGGAGATATCCTGTCCGGAGACTCCATCATCCTTCCGCAGCTGCCGCTCGATTCACCGGAACAGCTTAAGCAGCTGAAACGGAGCCTGCCTGATCTCAAGAAGCTTCCGGCAGACCTGCTGCAAGCATTCCCCTCAAAGGCAGCCCGGCGACGGCATTGATCGAGACGTTTCCGAAACGCTGTTGATTTGCTTTGTCGGATGGGCCGCCGGCGCCCAATAGGCGAGGGATGTCATCTCCGAGCCGACGTTGCCACTTCCGCCCGCTTCGCGTCGGATCGCCGCCCACGTCAACTCCGGATCAGCCGGAGAACTCAGGTGAGCGCAACGAGGCCGCTGATCCTGCGCTCGCCGACACGACGGCGACCCCGCTCTCACATTGCCGTCGGGCCAATCGTTGCCAGAGATCAGGCGTTTTGCAAAAGGTCCGTTCATCGGCTCATCGCCGATTTCGAACGATCTCGCTGATTTCGACGTCGCTACGCCGTCTGATACCGCTTCAGGAACGTGCGCGCGCGGTTGACGGTGCGGGCCTTCAGCTCCGTCGGTTCCTTCCAGGGAAACACCGTGATCTCGGCGTTTGGCGCCAGCGATGCAATGTCGATGGAGACCTGAAGCGGATGCGCGACGACATCGTCGGGCAGCACCAGCATCGGGGTCTGGCAGGACTTCGCGAAGTCGCGAGAGACGCTGTACACGAAGTCGGGCCGCACACGATAAAGGTTGTGCAGATACTGCTCGATGGTCGCCATCGACACGTCAGGCCGACGCCCGAGCAACTCCTTGGCCCAGACGTCCCTGCCGGAGTCGTACATATAATCCGGCTTATCCGGTTTGTGTCCGACCGGCTGGCTCAGGATCGCCGCGACGACGCGCTGCGGTGCGCGCTCCATCAGCTTCAGCGCGAACGGGCCGCCGATGCAGTTGCCGAAGAAGGCGAACTGGCGGATGCCGAGATGGTCCATCAAGCCGAGTTGGTCGTCGGCGAAGGCGTCCCAGGGATTGGCGACCGGGACCGGACCGGTGGACTCGCCGTTCGTGGCGTTCCGCTGATCCATGGTGATCACGCGGAAGTCGCCCTTGAACTCCTCCGCGATGTTGATCACCGCGGTCGGCCAGTTGCTCATGCGCGAGTTCAGGCCGCCGCCGGGCGTCGCCAGCAGCGGGAAGCCTGAGCCGATCTCGGCGTAGCGGATGCGGACATCGCCTTTCTCGTAGAATCCGACCTTGAGGCCCGCCGGCAAGGCCTGCGGGGCTGCTGCTGGCGGCGCTTGCGCGAACGCCCGCGCCGCGGTGGTTGCCGCGGCAACGGCTGCACCGGTGGCGAGAATCGTGCGTCGGCTCGAATCGGTCATCGGTTCCCTCCGTTATCGCTGTCTCGGTCGTTGCGTGCGACCTGTGGCGCCCGGCACTCGAGCCGTCGCGACAGCTCAAGAAACTCTGAACGCTGTTTCGTTGTACCACGAATTGACCGGTTCGGCGCGGCCATCACGCGATCATGATTCATGTTCCTCTCCCCCTTGGGGGGAGAGGTTAGGTGAGGGGTGCAACGCGAAAATTGTCTCCTGCATCACCCCCTCACCCAGCCTCTCCCCCAAGGGGGAGAGGAGAATGAGAGAGTGGCGCGCTCCCAGCTACGAGCGCTCGCGGATGTCGGCGAACTTGATCGCGGGCGAGCGCTCGGCGACGTAGCCCAGCTCCCAGGCATTGCGTGCCAGGAACACCGGGGCGCCGTCGCGGTCCTCCGACATGCCGCCGCGGTTGGCGGCCATGAAGGCTTCGAGCTCGGCCTTGCTGTCGGCCGAGATCCAGCGCGCGGTTTCGAACGGCGCCGGCTCGAGGTCGATCTTGACCTGGTACTCCGCCTCGACCCTGGTCTTCAGCACGTCGAGCTGCAGCTCGCCCACAACGCCCACGATGTGGTCGCCGCCGATCACGCGGCGGAACACCTGGGTGACGCCTTCTTCCGCGAGATCCTCCAAGGCGCGCTTGAGCTGCTTGGACTTCATCGGATCCTCCAGCCGCACGCGGCGCAGGATTTCCGGCGCGAAGTTCGGGATGCCGGTGATCCTGACCGTCTCGCCCTCGGTCAGCGTGTCGCCGACCCGGAGCACGCCGTGGTTGGGGATGCCGATGATGTCGCCGGGCCACGCCTCGTCGACGATCTCGCGCTCGCGGGCGAAGAACAGGATGGGCGAATTGACCGACAGGACCTTGCCGGTGCCCATCTGCGTGAGCTTCATGCCGCGGCGGAACTTGCCGCTGCACAGTCGCAGGAAGGCCACACGGTCGCGGTGGTTGGGGTCCATGTTGGCCTGGACCTTGAAGACGAAGCCCGCGACCTTGGGCTCGGTGGGTTCGATCGGCCGCGGCTCGGCCGGCTGCGGGCGCGG
>DATHNU010000380.1:0-8858 GCA_035485695.1 Reyranella sp.
AGCGCGTTGACGAACTGCGTCAGCAGAAGGGCGAGGGTGCTCATCGGGCGCGCATCGGGCAGAGGCGCGAGACAAAGCAAACCTCATCTTGAGGAGCACGCCACAGGCGTGCGTCTCGAAGGATGGGCAGCGGGCACGGTGCGCGTTCCCATCCTTCGAGACGCCGCGCTGCGCGCGGCTCCTCAGGATGAGGTCGTTTGTGAATCGACATTCGACGAAAGCAGCGACTAGTCCTTGAACGTCATGGTGTTGCAGGTGGGCGTCGTGCTGTCGCCCGGGAAGGTGGCGATCACCTCGGGCACCGGGGTGTCGAAGCCCGGCTTCTTCTTCACCTCGACCATGAAGCCCTGCTGCACGCCCTGGTGATCACACTTGCGCATGAAGACCTTGCCCTTGACGCTCTCGATCTCGATGTCCTCGAGCGCCGGACGAAGCTTGGCGGCCTCGATGCCGCCCGCCTTGGTGATGCCAGCCTCGAACACCTTCATGCACTGCCACTGCTCGCCCTCGAAAGTGTCGGGAACATTCCCGTATTCCTTCTGCCACAGGGCGACGAACTCGTTGTTCAACGGGTGATCGTAGCTGAAGCTGTAGCGCGAGGAGCCGATCAGGCCGAGCGACGCATCGCCCACCGCGCGGATGCTGGCGAGGTCGACGATCTCGGTCAGCAGCTTGACCTTCTCGGGCAGGCGGTACTGCTGGGCTTGCGACAGGAACGCGTTGTTGTCGTCGCCCTGCATCACCAGGAAGACGGCGTCGGCGCCCGACTGGCGGACCTTGGTGATGTAGGGCGAATAGTCCTTGGTGCCCATCGGTGCAAAGACCTTGCCCAAAAACTCCTTCTTCGACCGCAGCACTTCCTGCTCGAAGACCTGCACGCTGTTGTGGCCCCAGGCGTAGTCGAGCCCCAGCCCGTAGAATTTCTGCATCTTGGAATCGCGCAGGTAGAGCGACACCGCACGCGTGCCCATCGGCCCCGAGATGTTGGCGCGGAAGAAGTTCGGCACCAGGCTCTCGGCGGTCAACCTTCCATCGCCGTTGTCGGACGAGATGAAGATCGCGTCCCATTCGGCGAGCTTGGGCACCACTGCCAGGGCCTCCGACGACAGCGTGATGCCGGTGAGCAGGCGGCAGTCGCGGCGCTCCACCATCTCCTGCGCCTTGCGCACGCAGTTGGCGGGATTGCCGGCGGTGTCCTCGATCAAAAGCTCGATCGGCCGTCCCAGGATGCCGCCCTTGGCGTTCTGCAGCTTGGCGTAGAGCTCGGCGCCGCGCTTCTGCTGCTGGCCCACCGTGCCCAGCGCGCCGGTGAGCGCCAGCGGCAGGCCGATCTTGATCGGGCCGCTCTCGGCCCGCGGGCTCGTGCCGAGGATGGCGGGTGCCGCGACGCCGGCCGCTCCCGCGAGGCCAACCTTGAGCATGGCCCGTCGCGACGGGCGGAACTGTCCGGACATGTGCTTTCCCTTCCCTGTGATCTCATTCGTCTTGTTCTTGTCCTGCCTTCCTCTTCCTCCTCTCCCCCTTGGGGGAGAGGTTGGGTGAGGGGGTGATGCAGGAGATGATCTTCGCGTTGCACCCCCCTCACCTAGCCTCTCCCCAAGGGGAGAGGAACTTGAAGGGAGTTGACTGGCGTCCTTACTCCGCGGCCTGCGCCTGCGACTCGGGTGCCTCGACGACGCGGGTCTTGAAGTCCGCCGGGGCGACGATCTCGAGCACCTCGAAATCCTCGGAGCAGGCGAGCTCGCGGTGGCGGATGCCCGGGCGCTGGTTGATGCAGTCGCCCTTCCTGATCGTCCGCACACCCTCGCCCTCGTACTCGAACTTGGCCCAGCCGTTCATGACGTAGACGAACTGGAACGTGCAGTCGTGGACGTGCCACTGCTGGACCTCGTCCTTGGTCTTCTTGCCGTTGTGACGGACCAGATGGGCGACATAGTCGCCCTTGGTTGCATTCTTGATGGCGAGGTCGCGGTACTCGAAGATCTCGCGCAAGCCAGGCGTCCACTTGGCGTCGCTCGCGGCGTCGTGGTTGAAAGCCCAGTCCTTGGTGTCGGCCATGATTTCCTCCCGCGCAGATGGGGCACGCGCGAATATTCGTCCCGGCGCGCCGCCTTGTCGAGATGCCCGGCGCCATTTCGACCGCATGCCGGCTTGTTCGAGGGCCGCGCGCGCCCCAGCCCGAAAAAGGCTACAACACCCCCGCGAAATGCGCGGCGCCACCGTCGATCGTGACCACGGTGCCGGCGATGTGCGAGGCGCGGTCCGACGCCAGGAAGGCCACGAGGTCGGCGCATTGTTCCGCCGTGCCGACCGGCGGGTTCTTGGGGATCAGCTCACGCCAACGCCCCGCGTCGCCCAGCTTCTCCTGGGCGGTGGCGCGCAGCATGGTCTCCATGCGTTCGGTGCTGATCAGGCCGGGATTGCAGGCGACGATGCGCACCTTGTCGACCAGGCTGGTGCCGCCCATGCCGCGGGTGAAGGCCATCAGCGAGGCGTTGCCGGCGCTGCCGGCGATGTAGCCCCAGGTCGGCCGCTCGCCGGCGGCGCCCAGCACGTTCACGATGACGCCGCCGCCCTTCGCCTTGAGCGCGGGATAGACCGCGCGGCAGAGGTTGATGTAGCCGAACACTTTCAGGTCCCACGCGGCGCGCCAGCGCGTCTCGTCGATCGCCTGCAGGTCGCCGGCGGGGATGGCGCCGGCGTTGTTAACCAGGATGTCGATGTCGCCACACGCCGCCGCCAGCGACCGCACAGTGTCACCCTTGCTGAGATCGACGGCATGGACCGTCACCGAGACGTTGTGCCGGGACTGGATGGACTCCCTGGCCTTCTCGAGATCGGCCTTGGTGCGCGACGCGAGGTGCAGGTGGCAGCCTTCCTCGGCGAGCTGCCGGGCGCAGGCGAGCCCGATGCCCTTGGACGCGCCGGTGACGAGAGCGGTCTTGCCGCGCAGATGGAGATCCATGGTGTCCTTCCCCCCAATGATATTCTGGAACCGGCGGGGAGTATGGGGCAGAACAGCTGCGGTCAGTAGACCGCCGAGCCGAGAGGCGGCACGGCAGGGGGATGCATTGGGACTGAACATGACCGGCTCATCCGCAGGCCGTCGTTGCAGGAACGCCGTCGGGATCGCGGCGTGTGCAGCGATGCTGGCATCCTGCGCCAGCGCTTCCTACCAAGCTGACGCCCTGCAGGCGTCCGACCGCGGCGACCACAAGACGGCAGTGAGTTTGGCAAAGAAAGAGGTCGAGCGATTCTCCGGGCCCGACCAATGCTCGCGCACCACCAGGCTCAACTGCGGGACGCTTGCCCTGGCTTACGGCGCGCTGGCCGAGTACCAGATACTCGACCGCGACAGTGCCGCCGCGGAAGGCAGCTTCAGCCGCGCCAAAGGCGCGTTGAGCCTGACCGACGCCGCGATCAGGGCAAGCGCCACCGGCATGGTCTATCGCGACGTCTCCGAAGGGTTCTGGAAAGCCGGCGATCAGGCGCGCGCCATTGCCGTGTTCAAGGAGGGTCGTGCAGCGGGGGCAGACCAGTGGCTCTACATGTCCTCTGCCGCCCGAGCCGCCGATCAGCCGCCGGCCGAGCGCCTATCGGCAGACTGACGTCGGGTCCCGCTTCGGAAAGGCGTGCTGTGTCCTCGAAGCCACACCGGGAGAACGATGCGCGGCGCCCGGGCGACGGTCGCCGGGATCGGCGGAACGGGGAGGTGGGCCCGACGTTGCGCCTCTGTAAAATCGAGGCGAGGAGAAGAATGGACGAGGGTTCAGGGCAGCTCTTGATGGCGACATTCGCCTACCTGTTGGTGCTCGGCGGCATCATCGCGACGGTCGGGCTTCTCGCCGGCGCCTGATCGGCGCCGATTGCATCGGCGCTCGAGCCCGGCGGGCGCCGTCCTCAGCCTACGCCGGCACATCCAGCCGGTAGATGAGCACCGGCATCGTCTTGCCGCGCACCACGACTTTGCCGACCGGCGCCAGCGGGTAGGAGCCAGTCAGCAGTTCCGCCGTGGTGCCGGAGACCAGCACGCGGCTGCCATATTCCTTGTTGAGCTGCTCGAGGCGCGCGGCGAGGTTCACGGCGTCGCCATAGACGGCGTAGCTGATACGGTCGCCCGAGCCGACATTGCCGGCGATGACGGCGCCCGTGCTGATGCCGATCCGCGTGACCAGTTCCACGCCGGCAAAGGTTTCATCGGAGAAAAAGGGGTAAGGTCAAGCGATCGAAGCAAAAGCGGAGCGAGGCGATGCGCTTCAGTGTGTCTGTCGGAACAGCCCTCGTCATCTTGAACGGCGTCGCGAACGGGCTTTCACCGGCGTGGGCAGACGGGCCAAAAACAGACGCCGATTGCGCGGGCCTCGCCAGGCTTGCCCTGCCGCACGCGTCGATCACGCTGGCCGAGGCCCATCGTGACGGCACATTCCACGAAAACACCGACATCGACGGCAAGCCTTACGACCATACCGGCCTGCCGGCCTTCTGCCGGGTGCAGGGCGTGTCGTCGCCGGTCGAAGGATCGAAGATCGGCTTCGAGGTCTGGCTGCCGCTATCGGCGTGGAGCGGGCGGCTCCACATGGTGGGCAACGGCGCCTACAGCGATCGTCTCTATTACGGTCAGGTCGCCGCGCGCCTGCGCAACGGCGATGTCGGCGTCGCCACGGACACCGGCCACGAGGGCGGCGACCTCAAGTTCGGCGCGGGCCATCCCGTGCGCATCGTCGACTGGGGCCATCGCGCCGTGCATGAGAGCGTGGTCGCCGCCAAGGCGATCACGGCGGCTTTCTATGGCACAGGCCCGCGTCTGTCCTATTTCAGCGGCTGCTCGACCGGCGGCCATCAGGCGCTGTCGGAAGCCGAGCGCTATCCGACCGACTTCGACGGCATCATCGCGGGCGATCCCGGCAACAACCGCACGAACCTGAACCTTACCTTCCTGTGGCACTTCCTGAAGAACCATCCGAAGGGCGACAACGCCACGCAGATCGTGCCCGATGACAAGCTCCGCATGGTGCGCAAGGCCGTGGTCGCTGCCTGCGATGGCCTCGATGGCGTGACGGACGGCGTCATCAACGATCCGCGCCAGTGCACGTTCGATGTCGGCACGCTGGCCTGCAAGGGCGCTGACGAAGCGAATTGCCTCATGCCGCCGCAAGTCGAGGCCCTGAAGGCCATGTACACGGCGCCGAAGGACGCGCGAACCGGCCAGCCGCTTTACGCCTCGTTCCTGCCCGGCAGCGAGGGCTCCGAGCACACGGCGAGGGATGCCCATCCCGGGTGGAGTGGCTACTGGTCCAACCCGCGCAAGCCGGATGAGCCGCAGCGGGTCGAGTTCTTCCGTCTGTGGGCCTTCAACGACGCCAAATGGGATTGGTGGGGCTTCGATTGGGGCAAGGACATCGACACCGTGCGCGCCAAGGTATCGCCGATGGTCGACGCGGCGAGCGCCGATCTTGCCGCCTTCCACGCCCACGGCGGCAAGCTGATCCTGTTCATGGGCTGGGACGATCCGGTCGGGGCGGCGCTCGATATCGTGGATTACTTCGAGAAGATCCCGCAACGCGAGGATTTCGCGCGGCTCTATATGGTGCCGGGCATGTGGCACTGCGCTGAAGGAGCGGGCGCCACCAACTTCTCGACGGCGACGCGTGATTCCGTGCCGCCGGCGAGCGACGCAAAGCATGATATGGCCGTCGTGCTCGAGAACTGGGTCGAGAAGAAGCAACCGCCGCGGGAGATCATCGCCACCAAGTTCGAGGGGCCCGACGCGCGCAATGGCAAGGGTGCCGTTCTCTTCCAGCGGCCGCTCTGCCTCTGGCCAAAGGTCGCCAAATACAAAGGTGGCCCGACGGAGAAGGCCGAGAGCTTCCAATGCGAGTGAGTCCGAAAGCTTGCCGCCGCGCCTTCTCAAAAACGCGCGAGCAGTGAGCCGTAACCGTAGACCTTGTCCGTGATCCCGTTGGTGCGGAGCGCGTGCCAGTAAGTGGTCGCATTGATCTGCAGGACCGGCTTGTCGAGCCAGCGCTCGGCTTCGTCGGCCAGCCTGGCGAAAGGCAGGTTGGCGCCGAAAGCGACGATCGCCTCGATATCCGGTCCGTCGATCGATCGGATGGCCTTGATCATGTCCTGGGCGCTCAGCACGGAGTACGACGCCGGGCTCTTGCCGCGCATGTGGCAGAAGCGAACGATCTCGTAGCCATGGGCGCCCAGTACCGCATTGAGACGTGGCTCGATGCAGGGGTAGTAGGGCTCCATGATGGCGATCCTGCGCTTGATCCCGTGCGCCTTGAGACCGGCGGCGACGGCGTCGGAGGCAATCGCAATCGGGATATCCCAGCCGGCCACCTTGCGGACACGGCGCTTCAGGTCTTCGCCCCACTCGAGCGTGCCGCCCCACACCGAGAGGGCGGATATGCCGAGAATGAAAGCGTTGGGCTTGGCGTCCATGACCCGCTCGACCGCAGACTCGAGCGCCTTGTCGATGGCCTCGAGCTGCCGCTCGAAATCGGCATCGGAGGTCACGGGATCGTCCGCGATGACCATGCGCGCCAGGTGGTTCGTCACACCCTCCGGCCTCATGTCGTCATATTCAGGTTGGACGACCGTGTTGGTTGACGGCGTCGTCACGCCGAAGGCCAGTCGCCACGCAAGGTAGTCGCGCACGCGTTCACTCCTTTTTCTTCTCCGTAGGACCCGCAGGATGCCATCACGCTCCTCAGGCAGTCTACGCGGACGCTGATGGCGATCGAACAGCGGACGTTCCGGGAGGTGCGGCCGGGGCCAATCCGGCCGCAGGCAATGTTGTTTCAGCCCAGCCTGCCGACGTGGCCTTCGAGGAGGGCCCAGCACTTGCTGCCGAGCTTCTCGCGCCACGCCGCGTAAACCGGAGCCATACGCGCGCGGAACGGGGCCTGGTCGACCTCGTTGAAGACCATGCCGCGCTCGGCCAGGCTTGTGTGCAAGCCCGCATTGAAGCGACCTTGATCGTCGCGCTGCGCGCGCACGAACCTGGCTGCATGGCGCTCGATCGTGGCCTGGATGTCCTCCGGCAGCTTTCGCCACAACGCGCCGTTGGCCATGAGATTGAAGCCCGACCACATGTGGTTCGTGATCGCCAGATGCTTCTGCACCTCGTACAGCCTGAAGACCTCGTTGACGGCCAGCGGGTTCTCCTGCGCATCGACCTTGCCGCTCTTCAGCGCCTCGTAGATGCCGTTGACGTTGATCGTGACCGGTTCGGCGCCCAACGCCCTGAAGGTGTCGGTGAACATCTGGCCTGCCGGCAGCCGGATCCTGAGGCCTTCGAAATCCTGCGGCACTGCGATCGGCCGGCGGGTCGAGGAGGTCTGCCGCATGCCGTTGTCGAACGCGCCGACCGGGAAGCCATGAATGCCTTTGGCCGCCATCTCCTCGCGCAGGTAGGCGCCCAGCGCGCCGTCGGCCGCTTCGTGCGCTTCGGCCGCCGTCCGGAAGGCAAAGGGAACCTGCTGCACTTCGGCGACCGGCACCGCCTGCCCCAGGATGCCGCCCATCAAGGTGAAGAAGTCGAGTTCGCCCGAGATCAGCATTTTGAGCGCCGCCGGATCGGAGCCCGGGATGCCGGCATTCTCGGCGAACACCTCGGCGGCGACGCGGCCGTTGGTCTCTCTGCCGATCGCCGTCCACATCTCGACCAGGCGCCGATGCAGCGGGCTCGAGGCCGCCTGGTTATGGAATTGGCGGAACTTGTAGTCAGCGGCCATCGCGGGACGCGCGATAAGGCCGATCGGGGCGAGGACGGCGCTGCGGGCGAGAACCGCGCGGCGCGACAAGACAGCTGGCATGATCGGGCCGCACCTTATTTCAGCAGCGCGTAGAGTCGCTCGTCGTAGAGGGCGCCGCTCATCGGCCCGAGTGTGCTGCGGAACGACTTGGTGGCATTGGCGGCGCTATGCGCCTCCTGGGCCGCCGTGTCCGTCCAGGCCTCGACCAGCGTCAGGTGGTTCAGCCGGCTCGCCTGCACCAGCGCATCGAAGCGGACGTTGCCGGCCTTGCCGGCGCTTCTTTCGGCGAGCGTGCGCACTGCGGCGACGCCGTCGTCCCGCTTCGGCGGCACGATGTCGACGTGGGTGACGACGAATAGGCCGGCAGGCGTCGCCGGCGTGGTTCCGCTCGACGGGAGCCCGACCGATGGCGCCCCGACCGACAGGGCAAAGTGCAGTCGCTCGTCGTAGGGCGCGATCAGAAGCGGCGTCAGGGCCGAGCGAAACGCCCGGCCTGGCGCCGAAGCGGCATTGTCCTCGCGGGCCTTGGCACTCGGCCACCGCTCGACGATGACGAAGTGATTGGGTCGGCCCATCTGCTCGAGGACGGTGAATTCGAGGGCGCCCTTATCCTTGAGCGCCTCTTGGTAGCGCGCCAGCAGGCGGCGCGAGGCGTCGGCCTGGGCCGGCTCGACTTCGATGTAGGTGACCGCGTATGGCGACTCCGGCGGTGTCGTGGCGGGCGCCGGCGACGTTTGCGCCACGGCTTCGGTCGCCAGTATGCCCGCGGTACCGGCCGCTCCCACAAGGACCCCACGACGGTCGACCATGCGTCCTCCCGATGACGTTCGCCTCTTTGATCGCGATTTGGCAGGCGCGATCGTGATCGAAAGCGTTTTCTACTTCAGATTAGCGCCCGCAGGCGGCCCGCCCTCGAGATACTGCGTCGCCATGTGCGCTCCCTGCCTGGGAAGAAAGGCGATGAAGCGCGCCCCTTCGGGGCTGACCACGGTGAAGGCGTGCGGCGTGCGGGCGGGAATGGAGATGGTCTGGTTCTTGCCAACGAGGAGACGCTCGTCGCCAATCCGCACGTCGAGCGTTCCTTCGACGACGACG
>DATHNU010000381.1:0-11151 GCA_035485695.1 Reyranella sp.
CGTCGTGGCGCGGCCCTCGGCCCGCGGCGGGGCATGGCGCGACGGGCCGGGCGTGCGGCCGGCGCGAGCCCGCACGAATTCCTTGACCGCACGATCCTCCAGCGAATGGAACGAGACGACGGCCAGCCGTCCGCCCGGCGCCAGCACCTGCTCCGCAGCGGCGAGCCCGCGCTCGAGCTCACCCAGCTCGTCGTTCACGGCGATGCGCAGCGCCTGGAAGGTCCGGGTCGCGGGATCGCTCTCGTCCCTGCCCTTCGGTCCAACGGCACGGCGCACGATGTCGGCCAGCTCGCCCGTCGTCTCGATGCGCTTGTGCTTGCGCGCCTCGACGATGGCGCGCGCCACGCGGCGGCTCTTCCGCTCCTCGCCATAGCGCCAGATGATGTCGGCGAGCTCGGCCTCGTCGGCCTCGTTCACCAGGTCGGCGGCGGACGGGCCGCTGCGTTCCATGCGCATGTCGAGCGGGCCGGAGGCGCGGAACGAGAAGCCGCGATCCGCCTGGTCGAACTGCATCGACGAGACGCCGAGATCGAGCGCCACGCCGTCGACATCCTCGACGCCCTCGGCCGCCAGAAGCTCGGCCATGTCGCCGAAGCGGCCTTCGATCAGGCGCAGCCGCGGCGCATAGCGCTCGGCCAGCGCCTGGCCGGCGGCGATGGCGTCGGGATCGCGGTCGAGGGCGATCACCTGGCAGTCGGCGCGATCGAGCATCGCCGTCGCGTAGCCGCCGGCGCCGAACGTGCCGTCGAGATAGCGGCCACCGTCGCGCGGCTGCAGCGCGTCGACGACCTCGCGCGCGAGGACCGGAACGTGGCGGGCGGCGGTCATGCGTCACCTCCACCGAGGCCGCGCACGAAGGCAGCCATCTTGTCGCGATCGGAATCGCGGCGGGCCTGCCAGCGTCCAGGATTCCACAGTTGGAACTTGTCGCCCTTGCCGACCAGCATCACGCCGTCGCCGACCTCGAGCACGCCGGCGAACTCGGCTGGCATCGAAAAGCGGCCGTCCGGCTCCATGGCGATGGTGCGGGCGCTGGCCGACAGATAGCCGGCGGGATCGAAAGCCTCGTCGTCGAGCGCTACCTTGAGCGCGCCCTTGGGGCCGAGCGCTTCGGTGCGCAGCCGGTCGAGCATGGCGTCGAAGCCCGCGCGCGAATTGCCGTTCACGACTCCCGGCAGGTTGGGCGAGTGATAGAGGACGAAGGCGCCCCGGTCGTCGGCCGGCAGCTCGTCGCGGAAGGCGGCGGGCAGCAAGACCCGGCCTTTCTTATCGAGCTTGATCAGGATTTCGGACCGAAATGCCACGGCCCCATCCCCCTGTATCCCGCCGCCGGTGCCCCACGCCCCTGCGCTGACTGTTAAACGGGATGTAACGGGATATCATGGGATTTCCTGGGAAGCAATCACCAATACCAGGAATCCACAAGTAATCTGAAGGCCTTAGCCACTACATCTATTGTGCTCCTGCCGGTGGCAAACGCAAGGGGTTGTAGATGCGACTCGCAAAGCGGAATCCAAACGGGTCAGACGGCCTGTAAGCCGGGTTCTGTCCTCGCCCGAAAGCGATGGATGGCCATTCCTCTGGGACGCCCGTTACCGAACGCCTCACGCGACCGACCCGGGCGGCGACGCGGAAACACCGCTGCCGGTTGCCCGGCGTGCCGCCCCTATTTGGTCTTGCTCCCGGTGGGGTTTGCCCTGCCGCTTCCGTTGCCGGTCGCGCGGTGGGCTCTTACCCCACCGTTTCACCCTTGCCGGCCCGGCGAACCGGGCAGGCGGTTTGTTTTCTGTGGCACTTTCCCTGGGGTCGCCCCCGCCGGACGTTATCCGGCACCGTGTCTCCGTGGAGCCCGGACTTTCCTCGCCGCACGGTTGCCCGCCCGGCGCAGCCATCCAGCCGTCTGACCCGCGCGCCTAGCTAGGCCTCGCCCTCGACCTGGTCAAGAAGATCGGCCAGCAGGGCGCGCGCCCAGGAGATATGAGCCACACCTAAGTAAAAGTCAAGTATTAAGTTTATCACTACTTCGCGATCGGCGGGCCGAAACAAGCAGGCACGTGCGCCATCAGCCCTCTGACAAGGTCCCGCCCCCGACCTGGTCAAGAAGGTCAGCCAGCAGGGCGCGGGTCTCGGTATCGGCAATGCCGTCGGCGCGAGCCGGCCGGAAGCGGCGCTGGAAGGAAGCAACGATATCGGCCGTCGTCACGCCGACGGCGGGCGGATAGCCGAAGCGCTCGAGGCCTGCCTGCACGTCGCCCGCGAAGGGCCGGGCGCCGGCGCGCGGCCACAGCCCGATGCCGGCCTCGGCCAGCGTCGCCCAGGGAAAGCGCAGGCCGGGATCGATCTTGCGCTTGGGCGCGATGTCGGAGTGTCCGACAACATTGCGCGGCACGATGGCGGGATGGCGCGCGAGGATGCCGTGGCAAAGCTCGATCAGCGCCGCGATCTGCGGCTCCGGGTAGTCGTGGCGATCGCCGTGCAGGTTGACGATCTCGACGCCGACCGAGGTGGCGTTCAAGGCCCCGCGGCCGCGCCAGTGCGAGCGGCCGGCGTGCCAGGCCACGCGATCCTCGGGCACCAGCCGGTGGATCCTGCCGTCTTCCGCCAGCACATAGTGCGCGCTGACACGATGCGCGCGCGCGGCGTCGCGCAGGATGTCGAGCGATTCCTTCAGCGGCAGTTCGGTGTAGTGCAGCACCAGCACGTCGATGACGGCGCCAGGCGGACGCGCCGCATGATTGGACGACGGCAGGTCGACCGCGTTCACGACAGGGCGGGCACCAGCCCGCGCTCGCGTCGCAACCGGTCGTAGGCGTCGTTGATCAGGGCGAGCTTGCGGTTGGCCACCGCGATCGCCTCCTCGGGCAGGCCCTGGGCGATCAGCCGGTCGGGATGGTGGTCGCGCACCTGGCGCAGCCACGCCTCGCGCACTTGCTCGTCGGTCGCCAGCGGGTCGATGCCGAGAATGATGCAGGGCTCGCACTCGATGATGCCGAGCGCCGCCGCCCGGGCGCGCTCGAAGCGCGCGCTGCTGAGACCGAAGATGCGCGCCACCTTGGCCAGATAGTCGGCTTCCGCGGCGTCGACCGGGCCGTCGGCGCGGGCGATGTCGAACAGACCCTCGAGCACGTTCTCGAGCACTTCCGGCGCGTCGGGAAAGAGTCCCGCAAGCTGGCGGGCATAGGTCTCGAAGCCCGCGACGTCGCGCTTGGCGAGATCGAAGAAGCGCTCGACATTCTTCTCTTCGCCCGGCGGCACCTGGAAGAAATTGCGGAACGCCTCGATCTCGACGTCCGACACCTGGCCGTCGGCGCCCGCCATCTTGGCGCCGAGCGCGATGACGCCGATGGTGAAGCCGATCTGGCGCAAGCCGGGATGCGCTCCGTCGTCGGCCGGCGGCGACGCCAGGCCCAGCAACGAGCCAATCGGCTCGCCGTTGGCCAGCCGCGTCGCTCCGTCGACGATCCTGTCCCAGATTCTCATAGTGCCCCGCTACAATTTCCCGCTCACAGGATCAAGGCGCCGATCGCCACGCCGACCAGCAGCACCAGTGCAAGACGGCGATAGAAGTGCTCGCTGGCCAGCGGAAAAAGACGCCCACCCAGCAGGCCACCCAGCACGACGGCCGGCGCCAAAAAGAGAGCGTGCACGCCCGTGCTGCCGTCAACCAGGCCGCGCGACGTGAACATGGCGAGGGCCACCAGATCGACGAACACGAAATAGGTCGTGAGGTTGGCCCGCACGCGTGTAACCGTTTCGTCACCTGCCAGGTAATAGAACGCGATCGGCGGTCCGGCCATGCCGGCCAGGCCGTTCAGGAAGCCGCTGCTGACGCCTGCCGCCAGGGTGGTTGCGGTGCGCGGCCGGCCGGCAAAGCGCCAGCCGCTTGCCAGCAGGACGACAGCACCGAGCACGATGCCCGAGATCACCCAGCGCATCGGCTCGGGCGCGACGCTGGTCAGGACCAGATTGCCGACGGGCACGCCCACCACGGCAGCGACCAGGAGCACGCCGATGCGGCGCCAGTCGACCAGCCGCACGACGCTGGGCAGCAGCGGCAGGACGACGACGATCTCCAGCAGCAGGCAAAGGGGCACCCCGACGGCCGGCCCGTACAGGGCGGAGAACACCGGAGTCATGATCATGGCCGCCCCAAAGCCGGCAAAACCTCGCACCGCGCCTGCAATGCAGGCAACGACGGCACAGACCAGGAAGGGAACAGCCAACAGGTCGGGCATGAGGCTCCCACCTCACCCTGAGGAGCCGCGCGAAGCACGGCGTCTCGAAGGGTAGGCAACACAACGGGACTGATCCCACCCTTCGAGACGCAGCCCACGGGCCGGTCCTCAGGGTGAGGCCACGGAATGGCAGCAGCCTGCAAGCTCTAGCATTGCCGGGACGCGACCCGAGCATCATATAATGCAGGCCATGCCCTCAAAGAATCTCGCGGTTTCGACCGTCCCCCTGCTGATGCCGTATATCCAGCGGCGGCCCGAAACGGTCGGCGGCAAGCCGTTCAAGCTGGTGTCCGACTACACGCCGGCCGGCGACCAGCCCGAGGCGATCCGCCAGCTCATCGAGGGCGTGGCGGGCGGCGAGCGCAACCAGGTGCTGCTGGGCGTCACCGGCTCGGGCAAGACCTTCACCATGGCCAATGTCATCGCCTCGCAGAACCGGCCGACCCTGGTGCTGGCGCCGAACAAGACGCTGGCGGCGCAGCTGTGGAGCGAGATGAAGACGTTCTTTCCGGAGAACGCGGTCGAGTACTTCGTCTCGTACTACGACTATTACCAGCCCGAAGCCTACGTGCCGCGGACCGACACCTTCATCGAGAAGGATTCGTCGATCAACGAGCAGATCGACCGCATGCGCCACTCCGCGACGCGGGCGTTGATGGAGCGCGACGACGTCATCATCGTGGCGTCGGTCTCGTGCATCTACGGCATCGGCCCGCTGGAGAACTACCAGGCGATGACCTTCCGCCTGGGCAAGGGCGAGAAGGTCGACCGCACCACCCTGCTGCGCCGCCTCGTCGAGCAGCAGTACAAGCGCAACGACAATGCCTTCCAGCGCGGCACTTTCCGCGTACGCGGCGACACCGTCGACCTGTTCCCCGCCCACTACGAGGACAAGGCCTGGCGTATCGAAATGTTCGGCGACGAGATCGAATCGATCGTCGAGTTCGATCCGCTGACCGGCGAAAAGACGGCGACGCTGTCGGACATCATCGTCTACGCCAACAGCCACTACGTGACGCCGCGGCCGACGATGCAGAACGCCATCCAGCAGATAAAGACCGACCTCAAGCAGCGGCTCGACGAGTTCAACCGCGCCGGCCGGCTGCTCGAAGCCCAGCGCCTGGAGCAGCGCACCATCTTCGACATCGAGATGATGGAGACGACCGGCGCCTGCGCCGGCATCGAGAACTATTCGCGCTACCTCACCGGCCGCAGGCCGGGCGAGCCGCCGCCCACCCTGTTCGAGTATTTCCCCGAGACCTCGCTGCTGATCGTCGACGAAAGCCACGTCACGGTGCCGCAGATCGGCGGCATGTTCCGCGGCGACTTCAACCGCAAGAGCGTGCTGGCCGAGTTCGGCTTCCGCCTGCCCTCGGCAATCGACAACCGGCCGCTGAAGTTCGAGGAGTGGGAGGCGCTGCGGCCGCAGACGACGTTCGTCAGCGCCACGCCCGGCCCATGGGAGATGGAGCGCACGCAGGGCATCTTCATCGAGCAGGTCATCCGTCCGACCGGGCTGATCGACCCGACGGTCATCATCCGGCCGGTCGAGAAGCAGGTCGACGACCTGATTGCCGAGTGCAAGGACTGCGCGAAGAAAGGCGAGCGCGTGCTGGTCACCGTGCTGACCAAGCGCATGGCCGAGGATCTCGTCGAGTACATGCACGAGGCCGGCATCCGCTGCCGCTACCTGCATTCCGACATCGACACGCTTGAGCGCATCGAGATCATCCGCGACCTGCGGCTGGGCGCCTTCGACGTGCTGGTCGGCATCAACCTGCTGCGCGAGGGCCTCGACATTCCCGAATGCGCCCTGGTGGCGATCCTCGACGCCGACAAGGAGGGCTTTTTGCGCTCGCCGACCTCGCTGGTGCAGACGATCGGCCGGGCCGCGCGCAACGTCGACGGCCGGGTCATCCTCTATGCCGACAAGATGACCGATTCGATCAAGTACGCGATCGCCGAGACCGACCGGCGGCGCACCAAGCAGCGGGCCTACAACGAGGCGCACGGCATCACGCCTGCCTCGATCAAGAAGAACATCAACGAGATCCTGCAGTCGACCGCCGAGCGCGACCATTACACGGTCGACACCGGCGTCTCGGGCGATATTCACCTGGTCGGACACAATCTGCGCAGCCACATCGCCGAGCTCGAGAAGCGCATGCGCAACGCCGCCGCCAACCTCGAATTCGAGGAGGCGGCGCGCATCCGCGACGAGATCCGACGGCTGGAGGCCAACGAACTCGAGCTGCCCGGCCAGGCCGCCAGCGCCAATGTCGGCGTGCATCTCGGCCGCATGCAGAACAGCCGCGTGTTCCGAGGCGTGCGCACCGGCTCGGGCGGCCGGCCGACGCGGCGCAGCGGGCGCTAGGGCGGTCCTTTCGGAAGCTTCGCCGGGAGTTTCCGCAGTTTCCGCAGTTTCCGCTAGTGATTCGCCAATTCGAGAGGGGGCCGGGGCGTGCGCACCGGCCCGGGTGGCCGGCCGACGCGGCGCAGCGGGCGCCAGGCCAACCCTTTCGCAAGCCTCCCCGGGAATTTCCGCAATTCCCGCTAGTGATTCGCCAATCAGCGACGTCGCCGCGGCGTGCGCACCGGCTCGGGCGGCCGGGCGACGCGGCGCAGCCGGCGCCAGGCCAACCCTTTCGCAGCCCTCCCCGGGAATTTCCGCAATTCCCGCTAGTGATTCGCCAATTCGAACAGCGGCCGAGGCGTGCGCACCGGCTCGGGCGGCCGGCCGACGCGGGACAGCCGGCGCCAGGCCCGCCCTTTCGCAAGCCTCCCCGGGAATTTCCGCAATTCCCGCCAGTGATTCGCCAATTCGAGCAGCGGCCGAGGCGTGCGCACCGGCTCGGGCGGCCGGCCGACGCGAGGCAGCGGACGCCAGGGCGACCCTTTCACCGGGAATTTGCGCAATTTCCGCAAGCGTACTGCCCGTTCCAGAGGCGGAGTCGCGGGTGCCGGGCGCAGCGAGAAAGCAGCGACGCTGGCCCTTCCGCCGGAGTCCTGCTGGTTCGGGCCGTCTCGTGCCCTTGGATGGCGCCCAGACTGCTGAGGCAGCAGGTCGGCGGACAATTGGATCGCGCTGCATCGGGCAAGCTCGTGTTTCGCCGCGCACACTGCGCTTCGGCGAGAGTTTGTCTTTAGCGTATAGTTAATTTACAGTCAAGTTAGATAAGTAATACTTTTAAGACACGCGACCTGCATCAGGCGCTTGCTGCGAGTTTCTGCGCACCATATTGCGCAGAAACTCGCGGCACTCCGGACGTCACCGCAAGGTCCGCAGGAAGGCCTCGACCAGCGGGCTCCACACCGCCGGGCCGTCGGGACTGGTTGCGAGATTATGGCCCTCCTGCCCATTGGGGCCGACGGCCTGAAGGGTGGCGTGCCCGCCGGCGCCGTTGTAGGCGTCGACCATGCGGCGGGCGAGGCTGGGCTCGAAAAACGTATCGTTCGCGGCGTAGATCCAGAGCATGGGCACCCGCGCCGTGGCGCCATACTTGGCCGCCGCCTGCACCAGCGCGCTGGTTGCGCAGTTGCCCATGCCGCCGGTGGGCATCCGCTGATGTCCGCCACGGCCGCCGGCAAAATCGATCATCCCCGAAACACCCGGCGGATTGAGGCTCGACAGGGCAATCGTGCCCCAGCCGCCGGCCGACTGCCCGACCACGATCGTATGGTCGGGCGCCACGAAGGGCTGGGTGCGCATGAAGTCGATCGCGGCCTTGATGTCGGCCGCGGTCTGCAGGCCGGCGCCGGCATAGTCCGGATTGTTGCAGGGTCCGTAGTCCTCCGCCCAGGCGCCGCCCGTCTCGCCGTAGCCGCGCCGCAGCGGCACCGCCACCACGTAGCCATGGGCGACGAACCACGAGGACAGCGCGCTGTAGCGCTGCCGGCTCATTTGCGGCCGGGCGGAGCTCTCGGCCGGCGAGCCGTGATTGATCACCACGAGCGGCGCCTTGGCCTCGCCCTTCGGGCGCATCACGGTCGACAGCATGAGCGGCGAGCCCCCGGCGGCGGGAATGCGCCAGACCTGCTCGCGATTGGCGCTGCGTTCGGCGTCCTGCGGTCCTGCCGACTGGCCGAGCGCGGGCAGGGCAAGAAGGCAGGAAAGGATCGAGGCAAATAGTCCCTTGAGCGGCTGTCGCATGACTCCCCCTTCTTTGATTCTGTTAAGCCTTGCGACCGCTCTGTTCCTTCAACAACAAGGCCGTCGACGAAGCCTTTCACCTCTCCGGTGCAAGCGCGCTTTCGTGCCAATGCCGCAACAGCATGTGGCTGAGCAAGGTCAGCAGCAGGAAGATCACGATGCCGGTCGCCGAGATCAGCGCGAGGGCCGCGAACATGCGCGGGATCTTGAGCTGGTAGCTCGATTCGAGGATGCGATAGGCGAGCCCCGAGCCGCTGCCGCCGGTGCCGGCCACGAACTCCGCAACGACGGCGCCGATCAGCGCCAGGCCGCCGGAGATGCGCAGACCGCCCAGGAAATAGGGCAGCGCCGAGGGCAGCCGCAGGTCGATCAGCGTGCGCCAGCGCCCGGCGCCATAGAGCTCGAACAGGCTGAGCAGGTTGGGATCGACCGAGCGCAGACCGAGGATGGTGTTGGACAGGATGGGAAAGAACGCCACCAGCCAGGCGCAGATCAGCAGCGACAGCTCGACGTTGTTGGCCCACACGATGATCAGGGGCGCGATCGCCACGATCGGAGTCACCTGCAGGATGATGGCGTAGGGAAAGAGCGAGAGCTCGATCCAGCGCGACAGCGAGAACAGCACCGCCAGTAGGCCGCCGACCGCGACGGCGGCCAGGAGCGCCTCGAGGGTGATCTCGACCGTGACCAGAAGCGACGGCGCCAGCGTGCCCCAGTCGGCGACCAGCGTCCTCGCCACCAGGATCGGGCCGGGCAGGATGTAGGGCGGAATGCCGGCGGCACGCACCGCGGCCTCCCACAGGCCGAGCATCACGATGCCCAGGACGAGCGGCGCGATGATGCGCGCGCTCATGTCCCCCTCATGCCGCCATCGCCTCGCCGAGCCGCGCCGAGGCCTGCCGGCACCAGGCCGCATACTCCGCCGACGTCCGGAAGGACTCGCTGCGCGGATAGGGTGCGGCGATCGACAGCTCCGACTGGATCCTGCCAGGACGCGCCGCCATCACGGCGATGCGCTGCGACAGGAAGACCGATTCGAACACCGAGTGCGTGACGAACACGACGGTGACCTTCGAGCGCTGCCAGAGCTCCAGCAGATCGGCGTTCAGCCGGTAGCGCGTGATCTCATCGAGGGCGGCGAACGGCTCGTCCATCAGCAGCAGCCGAGGCTCGGTCACCAGGGCGCGGGCGATCGACACCCGCATCTTCATGCCGCCCGACAGCTCGCGCGGCCAGGTGCGCTCGAAGCCCTTCAGCCCGACATTGGCGAGCGCCTCGGCTGCCCGCGCCCCGCGCTCGGCCGGCGCCACGCCACGGAGCTTGAGCGGCAGTGCCACATTGGCGAGCGCCGTCGCCCAGGGCATCAGCGTCGGCTCCTGGAAGACGAAGCCGAGCTCGGCCTTGCTCGCAGACGACTCGATCCTGCCGTCGCTGGGCTGGATGAGGCCGGCGATCAGGCGCAGCAAGGTGGACTTGCCGCAGCCCGACGGGCCCAGGACGCTCAGGAATTCGCCGGCTTCGACGTCGAGCGAGACATTGGCGAGCGCCTGGACGCCGTTCGCGAAGACCTTGGAGACGCCGCGAACGCCGACCAGCGGCATCAGGCCGGTGGCAGCGTGAGGTCGAGCTTGGCCAACCACACCGGCATCGGCAGGCTGTCGCGCGCGGCAAGATTGGCCGGCAGGGCCAACCGGTCCGCGACGCGGCTGAACGGCAGCACGAGGCCGCCGCGCACGCCGAACACGGCGTCGCGGTCGAGGTACTTGTCGTCCTCGGGGAAGAACTCGGTGATCAGCGGCTTGTGGCCCGGCGCCTGGATGATCATGTGCAGGTGCGCCGGACGCCAGGCGTCGCGGCCCAGCGCGCGCAGCATGTCGCCGGCCGGACCATCGTCGGGCACCGTGTAGGAAACCGGACGCACGGTCGTAAAGGCGAAGCTGCCATCGGGCGCCACGGTCAGGCGCGCATGATAGTTGGTGGGCGACACCGCCTTGTCCTGCTGCGAGTAGAGCCCGTTGCCGCCGTTCTGCCAGAGCGCCAGCACCGCGCCCTTGGCCGGCGCGCCCTTCTCGTCGGCGATCTTGCCGCTCACCACCAGCGGCTCGCCGACCTGGCCGCGCCACAGGTCGCCGCCATTGGCCAGCTCGGGCGCGCCCTCGATGTGGAACGGGCCCAGCACCGAGGACGGCGTGCCCGACGTCGCGGCATTGACCATGTCGACCAGCGAGGAGACTCCCAGCAGGTCGGAGAAAAGGATGTACTCGTTGCGCTTGTCGTCGGTGAATTGCGTGGCGCGGGTCAGCGCGTCGATCGCCGCCGCCCATTCGGCCTGGGTGAGCTTGTTGTCGCGCACGAAGCTGTGCAGGTGTCCCGCCAGGCTGACCAGCAGGGTCCGCGTGCGCACCGATGGCGCGTTCTTGCAGTATTCGGCGAAGGCCTGAGTGATGCTGGCCGGAGTGAGATTGCGCATGTCAAAAGTCTCCCGCCCGCCTAGCGGGCCGCTCGCAGGAGCGTATCGTAATCGGCGCGCAGCAGGGCGAACAGCAGATGATCCGCCCACTGGCCGTTGATCCGGAGATATTGCCGCGCCAGCCCCTCCTCGTGGAAGCCGACCTTGGCCAGCACCCCCTTGGAGGGCTCGTTATGCGGCAGGCAGGCGGCCTCGAGGCGGTGCAGCCTGAGGTCGTCGAAGACGAAGGGCAGGACGCCGCGCAGGGCGTCCGTCATCAGCCCCTGCCCGGCATAGGGCTGGCCCATCCAGTAGCC
>DATHNU010000382.1:0-3963 GCA_035485695.1 Reyranella sp.
TCGCCGAAGCACCTGTCTCGGGCGACCGTCACGTTCAGGCACTTCTGCAGTTCGTCCATCGTGACCTGGCCGCCGATGCAAACGACCATGCCGCGTGTTTGCAGACCGGTCGCCACGGCGCAGTTCGCGAAGACCTCCTGCTCGGGTGTGAGTTCATGTCCGCCGGCGCAGAGCGCTGCTCCCCAGAAGTTCTGCGGATTGACGGCGACGCAAGCCGCCAGCCGCTGGCCTTCCGGCGGCAGCCCGGGCAGGCCGACGCAGCCCGCGATGGCGCGCGCGTCGCCGCTATGGCGTTGCGCGCACTTCGCGACTTGCAGCCCGAAAGGCGAGAGCTGCATCCCGCTCACGCAGAAAGCCGCACCGCCCAGCCCCTTGTTCACGGCAATGCAATGGGCGACGCGCCTTTGATCGTCGGACATCATGTTGACGACCCAGCACTTGGCGAATTCGTCGAGATCGCCATCCGCACCTTCTTCGATGCAGACCGCGGCGGCGGCGGTCGGATCGGTACTCGCGAGCGAACGGCCGCTTGCCGCCACGCTCACGAGGCCGGCGACCACTGCCGCGAAAGACAACGTCAATACACGATTTCTGCACATGAGGGCCCCCCCTCGTTAGCGAGATCGGGGTCTAGCCCGGCCGGGGCCGTCTCAATGTGGCAATTGCCACACTACGGGACGAGACCGGCAATGGGTTGCCGCAGCGTGTCGGCCTAGCCACACCTGCCTCCCTTGATCGCAAGCCATTGCAGCGGCAAGAGGGTGCACACGAGGAAGCGAGAGGACGATCATGGATACAGGCACTGCGCGACTGTTCGCACAATACCGAGCATGGGCTGACGAGATCACCTACGCCGCCGTCGCGGCGCTGCCGCCCGGCGAGGCGACCAAGGAGCGGCCCACCCTGTTCAAGAACATGGTCGGCACCTTGAACCACAACTACCTGATCGATCGCGTATGGCAGGCGCACCTCGAGGGACGCGACCATGGCTTCACCGCGCGCAATCTGGTGTTGCACGCCGACCTCGCCGAACTGTGGGCGGCGCAGCAGGCGATCACCCGCTGGTATATCGACTGGGCGGCGGCCCAGTCGGAGGCGAGCCTCGAGGAGCAGGTTCGCTTCCGCTTCATCGGCGGCGAGGAAAGCGCGATGCGTCGCGGCGCCATTCTGCTGCATGTCGTCAACCACGCGACCTACCATCGTGGCTGGATCGCCGAGATGTTCTTCCAGGTCCCGGCCCGGAACCCGGCCACCGACCTGCCTGTCTTCCTGAGCGATCCCGCCCGTCGTTAGGTCGCTCGGGCTTTGCACGATGGGGCGCCGCATGATAACGGGCAGCCGTGACTGCGGAAGCCTTGCCAAGCTCGGCAGATGCCGAGCATCTCACCGATGCGCTTCGCCGCTCCGGCGTGCTGGGCCAAGGCCGCGTCTGCAGCGTCGATGTGGAACACGCCTACCCTGCCATCGTCTCGCGCGTCCTGCGGCTGCGCCTGACCTACGAGGCCGACGACGGCGCAGCGCCGGGCTCCGTGATCTTCAAGACAGGGCTGCCCCGGCGTACGAGCGACATCCATACCGCCGGCCGCCAGGAAGTAGCCTTCTATGGCCAGGTCGCGCCGCTGACGCCGGCGCGTCTCGTGCCGCACTGCTTCAACGCCGCGTGGGATGAGGAAACCAAGGCCTGGCACCTTATACTCGAGGATCTGAGCGAATCGCATGCATCGCCCACGGCGTGGCCGCTGCCGCCGACCATGGCGCAGTGCGAGACCATCCTGGGAACGTTGGCCCGTTTCAATGCCGCGTGGTGGGACGATCCGCGCCTGGGCGTTTCCATCGGCACCTGGATCGATTACGCCGCCTACGTCCAGCGACTGCAAATCCTTGCGACGCATTTCACCGCCTTCGTCGATCGCGTGGGTGACCGCCTCTCGGGCGAACGGCGCGATCTCTACCGCCGTGTGATCGACGCCGCGCCGCGCCTGTTTGCGCGCTACCAATCCCATCGCAACGTCACGCTGATCCACGGCGATGCGCATGTCTGGAACGTCCTCATGCCCAAAGACGAGCAAAGCGGCGACGTCCGCTTTTTCGACTGGGACACCTGGCGAATCGGCGTCTCGTCGAACGACCTTTCCTACATGATGGCGATGCACTGGTATCCCGACCTGCGGCGCCATCGCGAACGGCGGCTGCTCGATCACTACCATGTGGCGCTGCTGGCGCTGGGCGTCGGCGGCTACGATCGCCGGGCGCTCGACGACGATTACCGCCAGTCGGTCCTTCTCCAGATCCTGACACCGGTGATGCAGGCGGCCTACGACATCCCGCCCTGGGTGTGGTGGAACAACCTCGAACGCATCCTGCTCGCGGTCGACGATCTCGACTGCCGCGCGCTGCTGGGTTGAGGGAGGCCCCCTAGCACCATCCGTCCGACGTGCCCGGGTTGGTTCGGCGGAGCGTCTTGGTTTCGCCCACCAGCGTGAACCCGTCATAGACGCGGGCGACGAGCTGGTCGGAGGCGGTGTGCTCGGTCACGACGTTGTAGGTCTTGCCGCTTTCCGGATTGTAGAAGTGGCCGCCTTCCCAGCGATCGGGTCCGGCGGGCCGCAGATCCCACAGCAGGGTGAGGCCGCACAACTCGCGCTGGCGCAAGGTGGGATCGGGGTTGTTCTTGTCGCGCTTGGGCCCACCGCCAGCCTCGCGCGGCTTATCGAGCCAGCGCAGCCGGCCGCACATCAGGCCGTTGCAATCGTAGATCTGCAAGGCAGCCCGGCCATCGACCATCCATACACCCTGCGGGACACCTGCCGAGGCGGTGCCGCCCGGCCCGACCAGGGCGAGCAAAGTGGTCAACAACAAGGCGGCGCGCTTCACGCGTAGACTCACATCCATGAATCCTCTCCACGGAAACCTGAAAGCATGTCGTTGGTGAACGTCCGCGGCTCTCGAAACGTTGCTCCGCAGAGCCGTTTCCTCGCCTTCCGCTAGACGACCTCGGCCGGCGCGAGGCTGCAGGGATGCGCCGGATCGCCGGTCTCGATCTGCAGCGTCACGTGGCCGACGCCGAAGCGTTCCTGCAGGTCGTTGCAGGCGCGGGCCAACAGGCCATCATCGAGTGTGGCGCCGGGACGGACCAGGTGGGCCGTCATCGCGACCTCGGTCGTGCTCATCGCCCAGATGTGCAGGTCGTGCACATCGGTGACGCCCGGCAGCCCGGCAAGATAGCGATCGATCTCGCGATGATCGACGTGCTCCGGAACGGCATCGAGCGCCAGCTTGAGCGAGTCGCGCAGCAGCGACCAGGTTCCGACCGTGATGACGAAGGCGATGATCAGGCTCACGGCCGGGTCGAGCCACAGCCAGCCGGTCGCCATGATGGCGAGGGCCGCGATCACGACGCCGAGCGAGACCACGGCATCAGCGGCCATATGCAGGAAAGCCCCTTTGATGTTGAGGTCGGATTTGCGGCCCGACATGAAGAACAGCGCGGTCGCACCATTGATGGCAATGCCGATCATCGCGACCCAGATGACCGTCATCTCCGCCACCGGTTCCGGCTTGCCGAGGCGCTGCACTGCCTCCCACACGATGGCGCCGACGGCGAGCAGCAGCAGCCCGGCATTGGCCAGCGACACCAGGATCGAGCTGCGCTTCAGCCCGTAGGTGTAGCGCGCCGTCGGGCGGCGCCGCACCAGCGTCGCCGCGCCCCACGCCATCACCAGCCCCAGAACATCGCCGAGGTTGTGGCCGGCGTCGGCCAGCAGCGCGAGCGAGTTGGCGGCAATGCCATACACCGCCTCGACGACGACGAAGCCGACATTGAGGGCGATCCCGATGGCAAAAGCACGATCGTAGTTCGCCGGACCGTGGCTGTGCGCATGACCATGGGCGTGGCTGTGGCCAGGCGCGTGATCGTGACCGTGGTGCTCGTGAGCAGGCATGTCTGGAATTTATCGACACCAC
>DATHNU010000383.1:0-4911 GCA_035485695.1 Reyranella sp.
GGCGTCGGCGAAATGCTCTCATGGCGGATGCCCAGAAGCTTGCCGTTGTTGTCGGCGCCCAGCGCGATCGTCTGGATGGTGGCCGCCTGGTGGCCGACCATGGAATACATCTGGGCACGCGCGAGCTGCAGACGCACCGGCCGATCCAGGACCTTGGCGGCAAGCGCCGCCAGCAGCGTATGGGGCCAGACATAGGCCTTGCCGCCAAAGCCGCCGCCCAGAAAGTGGGAAACCACATTGATCTTCTCTGGCGGCAGACCGAACACGATGGCCAAAAGCTCCTGGGCGCCGAAAATGTGCTGGGTGGTTTCATACAGCGTCAGCGTGCCGCCGGCGTCCCAGACGGCCGTCGTGGCGTGCGGCTCCATCTGGTTGTGATGGCGATCGGCAGTGGCATAGGTGCGCTCGATCCGTAAGGCAGCACTTGCGATGGCCGCGTCGGCATCGCCGACCGACGATGCCACCGGCCACAGGAATTGGGGAGGATCAACGGCTTCCCTCGCCGTCTGCGAGCCGAACACGACGGGCTGCTGTGCGTCGTACGCGACCTTGATCAGCGTGCCGGCATGGGTCGCCTGGTCAAGCGTCTTCGCGATGACCAGGGCGATCGGCTGGCCGGCATAGTGGATCTCGTCGTCCTGCAGCGGCAGATAGGACTGCCCATGCGGATGGAGATGGCTCCACGGTTTGGGCGTCGGGTTCATGCGCGGCATGTTGCGATGGGTGAACAGCGCCAGCACGCCGGGCGCCTCCCCAGCCGCGGCGGTATCGATCGACACTGTGCGTCCGCGGGCGATCGCACTGTGAACGATGGCGCCGTGCACGGCGTCTGCAACCGGAACATCTGCAGTATAGCGGGCGGCACCAGTCACCTTCAGCCGCCCGTCGACGCGGGACAGGGCCTGTCCAATAGCGGTCATGCGCGTGCTCCAGCGGTCTGCAGCGCGCGCAGGCTGACACGCCGGGCCAGTTCGACCTTGAAGCCGTTGCCGGCAAGCGGTCTTGCATCGGCGAAGGACGTGGCGATCGCCGACGTCAGCGCCTCGACATCGTCCAGCACCGCGCCGCGCAGTGCCGTCTCGGCGGCCGTCAGCCGCCACGGTTTGTGAGCCACGCCGCCCAGTGCCAGTCGCGCGGAGCGGATGCGCCGGCCGTCGGTCGCAAGCGCGGCCGCCGCGGAGACCAGCGCGAACTCATAGGACTGCCGGTCGCGAACCTTCAGGTAATGCGAAGCCCGCCCTGCTTCCTGGGCCGGCACCTCGATAGCGACGATCAGGTCACCGCGCCCGAGCGCGGTGTCGCGCTGCGGCGTGTCGCCTGGAAGGCAGTGGAAATCGCCGAACGGAATCGACCGCTCGCCGCTGCGCCCGCGCACGACGACATGGGCGTCCAGCGCCGCTAACGCCACCGCCACGTCGGAGGCATGGGTGGCAACGCAGGCCTCCGACCAGCCGAAGATAGCGTGGTTACGATTGAGGCCTCGCAAGGCCGCGCAGCCCGACCCCGGCCGTCGCTTGTTGCAGGGCAGATCGTCGCTGTCGCGGAAGTACGGGCAGCGCGTGCGCTGCAGGATGTTGCCGCCGATGGACGCCATGTTGCGCAACTGGCCGGAGGCGGCAAACAGCAGAGCCTCGGCGATCACCGGAAAGCGCCGCCGCACCTCGAGGTCAGCCGCAACATCGCTCATGCGGGCCAGCGCGCCGATGCGCAGGCCGCCGTCGGGCAGCGCCTCGACGCACGCCATGTCCGGCAAACCGTTGATGTCCAGGAGCCGCTCGGGCAGCGCGGCACGGTCCTTCATCAGGCCTAAAAGGTCGGTGCCGCCCGCAATAAAAGCGAGCGCGGGATCGTGGGCGTGGGCGGCGATGGCCGTCACCGCATCGCCGGCGCGCGACAGCGAGAATCGATGCATCGGTTAGCACCTCCCCGTCGCCGCTTCGGCAATCGCATCGACGATATTGGGATAGCAGGCGCAACGGCAAAGATTGCCGCTCATGCGCTCGCGAATCTCGGCGTTCGAAAGGTCCGCCAGGGTGAGGGAGCGGGCCACATCGGCCGTAGCGGCACTCGGCCAGCCGGCCTTTGCCTCTTCGATCATGGCCACGCCCGACATGATCTGCCCCGGCGTGCAGAAGCCGCATTGAAAGCCGTCATGCTCGACGAAGGCCGCCTGGAGGGGATGGAGCCGCCCGCCCTCCTCCAGGCCTTCTATGGTGGTGATCCGCCGACCCTCCTGCATCGCCGCCAGGGTCATGCAGGAAAGCACGCGGCGTCCGTCGATATGCACGGTGCAGGCACCGCACTCACCACGATCGCAACTCTTCTTCGTGCCGTTGAGCGCCAGCGTGTCGCGCAGAGCGTCGAGCAGAGTCGTCCGAGGCTCGACCGCGATCGTGCGCGGCTGGCCGTTGACGGTGAGGCTCACGGACAGCGCCGCCGCTTCATCCGTTTCGGGAATGTGCTTGGTCCTGCTGCTCATCTCCATTCCTCTACGAGGGGTTCGTCATCGGCCGGGGCGCCACATTCGACAGCAGCGGCCCGAGACCCTCGGCAAAGGTCAGATGCGTAATGACCGCGTCGCGCACGATCGGGTAAGGCGTCTTTGCCAGCATCGCCATCTGCACGGCCGCCATCACCTCGCCCGCTTCCGCGCCGAGCATGGTGAAGCCCAGGATGCGGTCGTCATCCTGGCCGACCATGACCTTCATGAAGCCCAGCGTTTCGTCGGTCGCTTCGGTGCGCAACACGGCGCTCATCGGCAGCTTAGCGACGCGCGCCGCAATACCTTGCCGCTCGGCCTCGCGTTCGTTCAGGCCGACATGGGCAAGCGGCGGCTCGGTGAACAGGCAACGCGGCACCAGCCGATCGCGCGTGCTGCGTTTGCCGCCGGCCATGTTGTCCCTGACGATGCGGAAGTCGTCGACCGAGACATGGGTGAACTGCGGACTGCCGGCGCATTCGCCGATCGCCCAGACATCGGGCGCGGTCGTTTCCAGCCGCTCGTTCACGCGGATGTATCCGCGATTGTCGAGCTCGACGCCGGCCTTCTCGAGACCGAGGCCGGTGGTGTTGGGGATGCGGCCTGCTGCCACGAGTATGTCGCTGCCCTCGATTGTCTGTTCGCCGGCGGCCGAGCGCACGGTTACGGTCACCTTCCTTCCGCTTTGTCCGTCGACCTTGAGCACCTCGGTGGACACCAGGAATCCGACTCCTTCGTCGCTCAGCAGGCGCTGCACGGCATCGGCGGCGTCGGGGTCTTCACGGCTGATGATCTTCGGTCCCGGCTCGATGACGGTGACGCGGCTGCCGAATCGGCGATACGCCTGGGCCATTTCGATGCCGACATAGCCGCCGCCCAGCACGACCAGATGCGCCGGGGCATAGTCGAGCTCCAGCGCCTCGATGTGGGTCAGCGGCTGGGCGGCGGCGAGGCCGGGAATGTTGGGGATGGCCGCGTGCGTTCCGACATTCAGCACGATCTGGTCGCTCGCGAGAAGGCGCGTGCCGCCGCCGTTCAACTGGACCTCGATCGTCTTGGGCGCCACGAACCGCCCTGTCCCCATGATCAGTTCAGCGCCACTTCTCTTGTAGGCGTCGAGGTGAAAGGCGACCTCGCGGTCGACCATGGCGCGCTTGCGCTGCCGCACCTTTGCCATGTCCGTCCTGACGGCGCCGTTCATTGATCCGAACTGAGCGGCATGGCTTGCCAGATGGGCGATCCGGGCGCTCCAGATTTCGTTCTTACTGGGTATGCAGGCCACATTGGGGCACGAGCCTCCTATCCATTGTCGTTCCACCGTGGCCGTGCGCTGTCCCGTCTCCGCCAGGTGCCAGGCGAGATGCTTGCCGCCTTGGCCGCTGCCGAGAATCACCGTTTGGAAAGTTTCTGCCTGGGGCATTGCATCCTCCGTCATGAATGGGGTGAAGCCATCACTCTCTCGACGTCCTGCTTTAGCAGGTAGAAGGACGCCGCAAAGAGAACGACGTCCTTCATCAGGAAAGGCACGTTGCCCACCATGGCGGGAAAGCCGCCGGCCGAGGGCGCCCAGCCATCGGGCATGAAAGGAATGATGCTGACGGTCGACAGGAAGGTGATGCACGACCCGGCGGCGCCCAGGATACCGAGCCGCTTGTTCCAGAAGCCGAGGAACAGCAGCGTACCGAATGTCCATTCCGACGTGCCCAGGAACCAGCTGGCGCCGCGCACGCCGAAGGCGGGATACATCCAGGAAATGAGCGGGCCGTTGCTGATGAACGGGATCAGCACCTGGGCCTCGTACTCGAACCACTTCTGGTAGCCGAACAGAAGGAAGATGAGCACCATCGCGGCGCGCATCAGATGGTAGTCGAGATCCTTCCTCAGAAGGCCGAGATGGGCCATTACCTTGGCCAGCAGATTGACCGGAATATCCAGCAGGGTGTCGGCCGCCGTTGTCTCTCGCGGACTGCCGTACGGGACTTCGACTTTGCCGTCTTGCATGCGCCTCTCCGTCCAGGGTTCCGGGCGCAACATGCGGCGGACCCGTTCGGCGCGGCAGGCCGCTCGAACGGATAGGAATTATTCCCCGCGGGAATGACGGTGGACGCTCCGCGAGGCGCGGCCTGGAATAAGTTCTATTCCCTCGAGCCGGCTATGCGCGCGCCAGGCTGCGCCTATCTTGCCCTTCTCATCCTCTCGATGGAGGCCGTAACGATGGCGCAACATTCTCAAGTCCTTGCTCTTGCCGTTCTATGCTGGCTGGGCTTGCAGGCGCATGTCCAGGCGGCCGACCGCGACACGCCACGGCCTCTTCGAATGGAAAGCGTGACCATCGGCGACCGGGGCACCGAAGTATTGCTCCAGTTCGATCGGCCCATCAGCCACGAGCGATCGACGCTTTTCCTCGTCCTCAACGGCAAGGTCATCGAAAC
>DATHNU010000384.1:0-3291 GCA_035485695.1 Reyranella sp.
CGCGCACGAAGTCGGGCGTCACGAGGTCGCCCTCGCCGAACCACAGCGGCACCACCTCGGGAT
The DNA here is from genome assembly GCA_035485695.1 of Reyranella sp. Taxonomy (GTDB): domain Bacteria; phylum Pseudomonadota; class Alphaproteobacteria; order Reyranellales; family Reyranellaceae; genus Reyranella. The sequence continues at coordinate 64 of DATHNU010000384.1, forward strand.
CGCCGAATACGCTCATCGACACTTCGGCGATCGGCGTTTCGGAGAGGCCGGCAATGGGCCCGCTCAGCGTCGCGCCCAGGCCGGGCAAGTGGAAACGGGAAGCGCTTGGCATGCATCGGACCTAGCGCATCGGCGGCAGTTTCGCCAGCCAGCGACATGCCGACAATTGTTGACGGTGAGGCCAAGCCTGACTTATCGCTAGCGAGCGTGCACCGAGGACGGAACCAGACGAAAGCACCGATGAAGCGCCTCGCCCTTGCATTGTCGACGGCCGCCCTGGCTGCGGGCTGCGCCGTGCCGGCCAAGAACATGGATCGGGTCCAGGCCGGCATGAGCAGAGACCAGGTGCAATCAATCATGGGCCAGCCCATCGCCGTCGCCCATTCACCCGGCAAGGAATGCGCCTACTACGAGCTGCTCAAGGACTTCTGGAGCCGCGTGCCATGGAGCGTCTCCGACCGCTATTACGTCTGCTACGACGACGGCAAGGTCGCATCCTTCGGCAAGGTCGGGGCGCCAACGCCGGGATGACAGTGCGGTGAGCGCGCGATACGCTGGGGGCAGGGAGTGAGTATGACAGTCGACACCAAAGAATCGATGCTGCAGACGTGGCTCGCCGAGCAGTACAGCTCCGCCTACGCCGACGGACGCCGCTGCGACGAGATAGACTACCTGCAGTGCAAGCTGATCCTGAAGCCCGACCGCTTCACCTCGGCCCACGTCTTCAAGGAGTTCGCCGCCCTGGTGCAGCGCGCCGCCGAAAAGACCGGCGTCGGCTACCATCACACGCCCAAATCGCAACAGCGGCCCGAGGTGCGCGAGGTGCTGTTCCTCGATACCGGCGGCTTCCACCTGTACAACAACGCCTTCATCGTGCGCCGGCGTATTGCCTACGAGGACGGGTTCGCGATCGGCGATCCCGAGATCGTCTTCAAGTACCGCAGCGACGACATGGCGAAGGCCCAGGCGATCGACGTACGGCCGCACATCGACGGCAAGTACAAGATCAAGTTCAAGCTCGAAGTGATGCCGCTAAAGGAGCGGATCGGCGGCATGCGCCGCCTGCTCTCGCACAATGTCGAGTTCGGCCTCAGCCAGGCGCCCCAGGCGGAACGCGTCGTGATGGCCTCCCTCGGCCACATGTCGTTGCCCGAGCTCGCCAGCATCTTCCCGCCGCTGGCCGCGATCTCGTGCGACGGTCCGGACGACGTGTCGCTGGTCAACCAGTGCATCGTCGAGGAGCTGTTGCAGGACATCTGCCTGCTCGATTTCGGTCACCACTCAGCCGCTACCGCCAATCTCGCTTTGTGGCGCTCGCGCGGCGACCATCATCCCTTCGTCGGCGAGTTCGCCTACCAGCTCCGCTTCGACGGTCCCACCGGCATCAGCGCCAAGGCGCTGCAGGCCTGCGAGCGCTTCTTCCTGGAGCTCCAGCAGGTTTCGGCCGACTGGCTGGCACTCACCACGACCAAGACCGGCGCGGTCTATCGCTTGAAGGGCAACCCTCCTCAAGCGCACGAATGAGCGATCAAGCCGCTTCATCCGCATCGCCTCGGCCATCACTGGGACGGGTCTTCTGGGTCTTCCTGGTGATGGGCGCCACCAGCCTGGGGGGTGGCGTGGTCGGCTACCTGCGCACCGGCCTGGTGGTGCGCCAGCGCTGGCTCGACGACGTCACTTTCGTCGAGCTGCTGTCGATCAGCCAGACCCTGCCCGGGCTCAACGCCACCAACATGGCGATCCTGGTCGGCGATCGCCTGCGCGGCGGATGGGGCGCTCTGGTGGCCACCCTGGGCATGTGTCTTCCCGGCGCGGCGCTCATGACCGCAGCGGCCTACGCCTACGGCGTCGGGGGCACCCATCCCTGGTCGCAAGCCTTTTTGCGCGGCATCGCCGCCGGCGCCGTCGGCCTGATTCTGGTGGTGATGGTGCAGCTTGGCGCCAAGGTGCTGAGGACCGCCGCCGACTACGTTTTCGTGCTCGCAACGGCGGCCGCGGTTGCCGGTTTCGGCGTCCAGGTACCCTATGCCCTGGTGGTCGCCGGCGCCGTCGCCATCTGGTGGCACCGCCCGCGCCACCGGCAGGGCAGCAAATGAAGCAGCTCGGCGACATCGCGGGGGTATTCGCCTACCTCTCGCTGCTCACCGTCGGCGGCGGCATGGCGGCGTTTCCCGAGCTCAAGACCCTCTCGGTCGATACCTATCACTGGATAACGTTTCCCCAGCTGCTGCATTTCTACAGCTTGGGGCAGCTCGCGCCCGGCCCCAACATGATGATGGTGGCGTCGATCGGCGCCGTGGTCGCGGGCCTGCCCGGCGCGACGGTGGCCTTGATCGCCTTCTTCCTGCCCACCGGCCTGCTCACCTTCGGTGTCGGCCGGCTGTGGACCCATCTGGCGACCTGGCGCTGGCGGCCGGCCATCCAGGTCGGTCTGGGCTCGGTCGCAGTCGGGCTGGTGCTGGCCGGCGCCGTCATCATGGGCCGTGGCGCGCTCACCGACGTGCTCTACGTGGCGCTGGCCGTCGTCGTGTTCTTCCTGCTGCTGAAGACCAGGATCAATCCAGCCTATCCGATCGTGGCATCGGGCGTGATTGGCCTTGTGGCCCACTGGCTCGAATACATGCCGGCTTAGCGCCCGGCTACTTTACCCCGGCGACTTTCGGCGGTCTGGCGTTCTCGGTGCCGCAGGACGTGCGCGGCACGCCGATCGCCGCAACCTTGCCGCCGGCGCTGAGGCAGCCCTTGTTCCAGTCGCCGGCCAGCGTCTCGCCCTCGATCTGGGCGACGCCGTAACCGTGCGGCACGTCGTCGGCATAGAGGCCGTCGAAGCGGACGTTCTCGTTCCAAGCGTAGTGGCCTTCGCCCTCACGCTTGCCGTCCCGGTAGGTCCCGGTGAAGCGGTCGATGGGGCGGCCGTGCTCGAACCACTGCGCCTCGCCGCGGCCGGTCGGAAGGCCGGCATGGCAGGCGCCTTTCCAGACGACCGAGTCTTCGGGTTCCGGATGCCAGTCCCACATGCGGCAACCCGCCTCCGTATCAAACAGCCAGGTGCCGCTGTCGCAGGGCTGGGTCCAGCTGATCTGCAGCGAATCCGGTTCGCCCGGCGGGCAATCGGGCTTGGCCTGTGTCAGGGCGACCTGCTGTGCAAAGACGGGCCCACTGGCCAGCAGCAGGATCGAGGTAATAGCTACAGACAACATTCGCATGGAGCGCCCCGGGCCGCCTTTG
>DATHNU010000385.1:0-2087 GCA_035485695.1 Reyranella sp.
TCGCCACTCAGGCCGGCGACGTCTTCGTGCCCGGCACCGCCAACGTCGACGGGCGCGAGCATGTCCAGATGTTCGGCCAGAACACCTTCGGCTTCGAGGACCTGCGTGCCGACCAGCACAGCGACTTCGACTACAACGACATGGTCGTGAAGCTGGTGTCGAGCACCCTCCTGCACTGATGCCGCGGCCCGGCGGCCGACCGGATCAGTGCAGGCCGTAGAATTGCATGGCGCCGCCGGCCATGACCTCGCGCTGCGTGTCAGCCGACAGCCCCTTCAGCCGCTCCTTCATCATCTGCGGAGCGCCCGGGAAGAAACCGTCACGGTGCGGATAGTCGGTGGCCCACAGGATCTTGTGCGGCCCGATATAGTCGGCCAGGGCGGCGATCGAGCCCTCGACGGGCTCGAAGGAGATCCAGCAGTTGCGCCGGAACAGCTCGCTCGGACGGGTCTTCAGGCCGGAATCGTTGAAGCCCTTGTCGTCGAAATGACGATCCATGCGGTCGAGCCAGGGCGCAATCCAGCCGCCGCCCGATTCCAGGAAACCGACCCTGAGCTTGGGATGCCGTTCGCACACGCCGCCCCAGATCATGCTCATGCAGGCCAGCATCATTTCCATGGTGTGCGAGATGATGTGCTGCGCGCCGCGGCCGTCGAAGCGATCGACCCCCACCGTCGGCATGCCGCTGTTGCCGCCTTCATGGATGCCGATGCAGAAATCGAGCTCTTCCGCCGCGCTCCAGAACGGCTCGTAGTCGGGCGAGTGCAGCTTGCGGTCGTTGTAGGGATTGGGTCGCAGGAAGCCGCCGCGGAAGCCGAGCTCGGTGCGGGCGAAGCGCATCTCCTCGATCGCCGCCTCGATCGACTGCATCGGCAGCATGGCGATGCCGAACAGGCGATCGGGATAGGGCTTGCAGTAGTCGGCGAGCCAGCGGTTGTAGGCCCGGCACATCGCGCCGGCGAAGGCGGGATCCGTGACGGCACCGGCGAACAGGCCGAGGCTCGGGTACAGGAAAGCGGCATCGATGCCGTCGAGGTCCATGTCGGGAATGCGCGCGTGCGGGTCGAAGCCGCCCTTGCGGCCGTCCTTGTATTCCATCGCGTCGGCGGCGACCACGCCCTGCCGGGCGCCCACGCCGCCGATACCGCCGAAGCCCGCTCTGCTGCCGAGGATCTTCTCCTCCAGGAGCAGGCGCTCCTTGCCGTTGTCGTCCTTCACGAGCTTCGGGGCGCGCGCGCGATATTGCGGGTCCATGTAGTCGTTCCAAAGCGTGAACGGCTCCAGGACATGCCCGTCGGCATCAATCACAGTGTAAGTGCGGCTCATGTTCCCTCCTTCGCTGTCTTATCGGCAGCTGTGGTGGCAGATCATAGCCCGCGGAGTGGCCCTCCGCATCGCCGTCTCGCGGCCATGGCTGCCGTCAGCTCAGGCTGCCGGGATAGTCGCGCCAGATCGAGGGCTCCAGCTTGAGATGCGTGGCCGCCGGGAAGGTCGCCGTCCAGTGCCGCGCGCAGTCGGCGCTGGTGGGATTCCACAGGCCCGGCAGGCCTTTGGCATGGTCCAGGAACTGCTCCAGCATGTGCAGCCGGTTGGGCCAGCCGATGCCGTGCGGATGCAGCACCATGGCGAACTGCCGGCCGCGCTTGTACTGCGCGTCGAGTTCGGCCTTCCAGTTGCGGAACAGCGTGTCGGGGTTTTCGAGCCCCGTGCCCTTCTTGGGGAACAGCAGGAAGAACTGGTCGTCGAAGTGATAGTAGTAGGGAAGCGTCAGGATCGCGCGGCGGCTGGCGAAATCGCTTACCCAGTAATGCGGCACGTCGTCGGCCAGGCCGTTGCCGAAATAGTCGTAGCCTTCCTCGATCAAAAGATCGACCGTGTGGCGGCTGACGGCGCCGCCGGCGAACTTGTCGGAGGGTCGCGGCAGGGAGAACCAGCCTGACGGGCGCTGGCCAGCCGCCCGGGCCAGGATCTCCGTCGTGCGCTCGAGCCGCGCCTTCTCCTCGTCGCGGCCCAGCAGGCTCACATCCTCATGCTTGAAGCCGTGCGCGGCGATCTCGTGGCCTTCGCCGTGCAAGGCGCGGATCGTG
>DATHNU010000386.1:0-2348 GCA_035485695.1 Reyranella sp.
AGCTTGCAGCCGGCCGGCACCGAGGCCTTGTCGACCTCGATGCGGATGAAATCCTCGGGGTCGAAGGTCGTGATCGAGACGAGCTTGGTGGGCTCGGCCAGCGCGAAGCGCATGACGTAGACGAGATTGCGCGGCCCCGCCTTGCGCGGCGCCTCGGGATTGTCGACCCGCTTGTTGGCGGGCATCGGCATGCCGGCATTGTCGCCGGCCGAGCGATCCCAGTCGGGCGGCACGAAGCTTGCCGGATCGTCGATGCGCGCGGAGAAGTCCGGCGGCGTGGTGGGGCGGAAATCCTTAGCCCCGGTGTTGATCCAGCTCAGGTATCCGACTTTCCTGAACTCCGGCATCATCTCGCCGGCGAGCAGCTTGGCTTCGGATGCCGAGATCTTGCCGTCGTGATCTTCGTCGATCAGCGGGATCTCGATCTCGCTCGAGAACGGATCGAATCGCCATTCGATCTCGACATGGGTGTAGCGGCCGTCCTTCGCCACCAGCCGGACGAACTGCTGGATCCAGATATGCGGATGCGCCATCGCGATGGTGGGGACGAACAGGCCGCCGAGTGTGATGGCCAGGACGATCGGAAACCTCACGCCATCGCCTCGCGCGGGACCGCCCGCGGCTTGCCCTCCTCGTCGATCGCCACGAAGACGAAGGTGCCGTGGGTGACGCGGATATCGGTGTTGCCGTGACGTCGCTGGACGACCGTTTCCAGGCCGATGGTGATCGAGGTCCGGCCGATCTTTTCGACTTCGCCGTAGATCGAGACCATGTCGCCCACCTTGATCGGCTCGACGAAGGTCATGGCCGTGATCGCCACGGTGGCGACGCGGCCCTTGGCGACCTTGGCCGCCAGGGCGCCACCCGCCACGTCCATCTGCGACAGTACCCAGCCGCCGAAAATATCGCCGTTCCCGTTCATGTCGGCGGGCTGCGGCACGGTCCTGACGATCGGGTCGCGGCGGCTTTCAGCCATTAAATCTCCACTGGATATGGTTGATTTCAAGCGATTTTCCTACCATACCCATGTTGTACCGGCCACCAAGCGATCCCCTCGCGCGGCCGAGGAAAGACAAGAAGCAGCCATGGCCAAAAACGGCGATCTGTTCGATCGGTCGGGCGGCAAGCGTACCGCGGCGACCAAGGATACTTCATACACCGCGCGCGATATCGAGGTGCTGGAAGGGCTGGAGCCCGTCCGCAAGCGCCCTGCGATGTATATCGGCGGCACCGATGAGCGGGCGCTCCATCATCTCGTGGCCGAAGTGCTCGACAACGCCATGGACGAGGCGGTCGCCGGCCACGCCGACACGATCCATCTCGAGGTGCTGAGCGGCAACCGCGTGCTGGTGCGCGACAACGGCCGCGGCATCCCCGTCGACCCGCATCCCAAGTTCAAGAACAAGTCCGCCCTCGAAGTCATTCTCACGACGCTGCATTCCGGCGGCAAGTTCAACAGCAAGGTCTATGCGACATCCGGTGGCTTGCATGGCGTCGGCGTGTCGGTGGTCAATGCACTGTCCGACGAGCTCGTCGTCGAAGTGGCGCGCGATCGTCAAGCTTTCACGCAAAGCTTCTCGCGCGGCAAGCCCGTCACCAAGCTGAAATCGGCCGGTCCCGCCCCCAACCGGCGCGGCACGACGGTGACGTTCCATCCCGATCCGCAGATCTTCGGCAAGCTCGCCTTCCAGCCCGAGCGTCTCTATCGCATGGCGCGCTCGAAGGCCTACCTGTTCCGCGGCGTCGAGATCCGCTGGAAATGCGACAAGTCCCTGCTGCCACGTTCGGGTAGTGGTGGGGACGGTTCGATCCCAGAGGAGGAATCATTCCACTTTCCCGGCGGCCTGAAAGACTACCTGACCTCGGAAATCGGCGAGCGGCCGACTGTGGTACCGCAGCCCTTCGCCGGCGAGGCCAGGAGCGAGACCAACGGCTCGGCGGGCGGCAAGGTCGAATGGGCCGTGTGGTGGCCGGCCGACGAGGAAGGCTTCGTCCGCTCCTACTGCAACACCGTGCCGACCCCCGATGGCGGCACACATGAATCGGGCTTCCGCAGCGCCCTGGTGCGCGGGCTGAAGCGCTACGCCGAGCTCACGGGCAACCGCAAGGGCTCGGTCATCACCGCCGACGACGTGATCGAAGGCGCAGCCGGCCTCGTCTCGGTGTTCATCGAGCAGCCGCAGTTCCAGGGCCAGACCAAGGAGAGGCTGGTCAGCGTCGAGGCCACCAAGCTGGTCGAGACCATCGTCGGCGACAATTTCGAGCACTGGCTGACCGGCGACAAGGAAGCCGGCACCGTGCTGCTCGAGCACGTCATCGCCAAGGCCGAGGAGCGGCTGCGCCGCAAG
>DATHNU010000387.1:0-2612 GCA_035485695.1 Reyranella sp.
GAGGGCGAAGCGCTTGAACTCGGCCACCGGCAGCGCGGAAATCCAGAACACCGCGAGGCAGGCGAGCGCCGCCAGGGTCACGATCACGGTGACCCGGAAGGACAGCTCGACGCCGCGCACGTTCAGTCCGACGAATACCGCATAGCCGGCGACCCAGTAGGCCGGCAGCCAGGCCGTCGGCGTATCGAACACGGCGGCCAGATAGGTGGCGAGGAAGGAGACGACGACGGCGGGCGTCAGTACGTATTCGACGTTCTCGCACAGCCCGGTGATGAAGCCGCCCCATGGGCCCATCGAGGCGCGGGCGAAGGAATAGGCGCCCCCGGTATGCGGCAGGGCCGCGCCCATTTCGGCGATGCAGAACACCAGGCCGAGATACATGACGGCGATCGCCAGCGCGGCGAGCGCCAGGCCGCCCCAGCCGCCGGCCAGCAGGCCGAGGTTCCAGCCCGAGTAGTGGCCCGAGATGACGGCGCCGACGCCCAGTGCCCACAGCGAGGCGACGCCGGCATAGCGGCGCAATCCTCGTTTGGCGAAATAGTCCGCGGGGACCTGGGCGTAGGAATTTTGCTCGGCAGGCATCTCGTGAGGGTTAGTCTATAGTGGCGCGGTCGAGAAAGCGTGAGAGCGTGTGAATAAATCGGGGAGACGAGATTGAGTGCTGTCGCCGTCGGCTTGATCGCCTTTGGACTGATTTTGTCCAGCATCGCCATCGGATTGATGATGCGCCGCTGGGTGCCGGAAGCTCATATCAGCGGCGATTCCAAGGAGGTGATCCGGCTGGCGACGGCGCTGATCGGTACCATGGCGGCGGTGGTTCTGGCGCTCCTGTTCGCCTCGACGCGGAGCTCGTTCGAGGCGACCAACGCCAGCGTCGGCCGGATGACCACAAGCGTCATCGAACTCGATCATATGCTGCGGGAATATGGGCCGGAGGGTCAGGCGCTGCGCAAGGCGCTGAGGCAGGACGTCTTGGCCATCGTCGCATCGATTTGGCAGGATGATGTGACCGTCCAGCAGCAGTCGGATGCCAGGGTGGCGGGAGCGCAGGTGAAGGTGCTGACGATGCTGCGCCAGGTGACGCCTGCCAATCCGTTGCAGGCCGCCGTGCAGGCCCGCGCGCTCTCGGTCAGCGGTGATCTCGAACAAACCCGCCTATCCTTGATCGCCCAGCCCAGCGATTCGCTCTCCAAGCCGTTCGTCATCGTGCTGGTGCTGTGGCTCTGCTTCATTTTCCTGAGTTTCAGCATGTCGGCCAAAGCGAACACGACTCTCGTCGTCATGCTGGTTATCTGCGCATTCTCCGCCTCGAGCGCGATCTATCTTATTCTCGAGCTCGAGCAACCGTTCGACGGGCTGATGCAAATCTCCAACAGCGCGTTGCGCAACGCGCTGCCGCCCCTGTCCTGAAGCAAGTCCTCCTGACGCGCCTCAGTCCCACGCCGCGTCGACGATGCGGCCGTCGTCCGACAGCACGAGCGTGAGCCGGTTGGGATTGAAGGTGTAGCTCGGCACGCCGTCGTTCGGCTTGATCACGCGCAGCACCCAGGGCAGGTCGGCCTCGCGCACGATCTGGTCGGCCGCCACGCCGGCCGGCGGATTGGCGCCCTTGGCCACGAAGTACTTGCCCATGCACTTGGCACAGTCGTCCTTGGCCGCCGCGGCTTCTTCGTAGCCGGGGGCTTCGGCGTAGCCCGGGATCGTCTTGAGCGTCACCGCATTTGTGCTGCCGCGCACCCGCACGGCCTTGTAGGGATGGCCGGCCTCGATCGGCAGGATCGCCTCGACCGGCATGAACGGGCCGAGCGGCATGGCGCCGCTGGGGGAGTGCGCCTGGAAGATGAGGTCGAGCACGCCGTCGAGCGGCTCGCCCTGTGTGATCGGCAGCAGGTGCGGTTCGCTCCAGCCATCCGACGTCACCCAGCCGCGCACGCGGATGATCTCGAGGTGGCCCTTGATGTGGGAGCGCAGCGTCTCGACGCTGGTCACCACCAGCACCGGCCATGGCGGACCCCCGGCGCCTTCCGTCCCCTCCGGCGGCGGGCTGCCCGTCTGCTGCTGTCCGGCTTGCGGCTGTTGCCCGGCCTGCGGCTGCTGGCCGGCAGGCGCCGGAGCGGGCGCGGTGGCCGCGGGCGGGCGGGCACCGGCGGCGGGAGGCGGCTGTTGCGGAGCGGCAGGTGCGCTCAGCAGGGTCGCGGCCAACAGGCTGGCAAGTGCGAACAGTTTGGATCGGGTCATGGCATCCTCGTTGGCAGCGCGGCGGCCTCGGCCGTCGTTTGGGATTTCAGTTGGACGATGGGCGCCGGATCGTTCTCGGTCCAGCTTTGCTCGAGACGTTCGTAGGCTTCGAGAATAAGGTCGGTCGGTACCATTTGCGTCAGCATGCAGTACGACGTCGTCGTGCTGGCGAACGAGCCGTTCTCGAACAGCTTGTTGCCCGGTGCACCGCCGCCGCAGACCGAGAAATAGTCGCAACCCGCGTTGCACGCCTGCACACCGGCTTGGATGTCACGATGGAGCGCCGAGCCGATGCATGTCCGATGGATATCGGCGAGCGACTGACGGTTGATATTGCCCAGCAGGAAGTCGCCGTAATCCTTGTTCTTGAGGCC
>DATHNU010000388.1:0-2493 GCA_035485695.1 Reyranella sp.
GTCGACGTCACGACCGACGCCGGTCGCAAGCAGGTGCTCGCTGCCTGTCCGGAGCCCGACATCATCGTCAACAACGCGGGCGGGCCGCCGCCGGGCGATTTCCGCGACTGGCAGCGCGACGACTGGATCAAGGCGATCGACGCCAACATGCTGACGCCCATCGAGTTCATCAAGGCGTCGGTCGACGGCATGATGAAACGCGGCTTCGGCCGCATCGTGAACATCACGTCGAGCTCGGTGAAGGCGCCGATCGACATACTGGGCTTGAGCAACGGCGCGCGCAGCGGCCTTACCGGCTTCGTGGCCGGCGTGGCCCGCGTCACCGTCCGCCATGGCGTCACCATCAACGGCCTGCTGCCCGGTCCGTTCGACACCGATCGGCTGCGCGGCACCTACAAGGCGCGCGCCGCCAAGAGCGGCAAGAGCTATGACGAGGAGTACGCTGCCGGCGCGAAGACGAACCCGGCCGGCCGCTTCGGCACGGCCGAGGAATTCGGCGCGGCCTGTGCCTTCCTGTGCAGCACGCACGCGAGCTACATCACCGGCCAGAACCTGCTGATGGACGGCGGCCAGTACCCGGGGACGTATTAGCGAAAGAGTTTCCTCCCCATCGCGGACCCCGCGATGGGGAGGTGCCCGCGTAGCGGGCGGAGGGGTCATAGGCCACGGCGTCGTTGTTGCCCATGACCCCTCCGGCCCTTTGGGCCACCTCCCCAGCAGAGCTGGGAGGCAAGCGCTATTAGGTGACCGCGAGGTCGCGCGGGCGGACGAAGGCCACGAGTTCCGCGGAGCCCCATGCAAGGTCACGCCAGGGCCCGTCGGGGCGCCTTAGCGTGGCCAGCGTGCCGGTGGGGTACTTTTCCCGCAGCGCCGCCAGGATGTCGGCAGGGCCGCTGCCGGCTAGCGCCTCGGCGAGGTGCCAGATGCCGTCGTTATGGCCGATCAGCAGGACGGTGCCGACTCCGTCGGGCACCGACCGCAAATGGGCCAGCAGCATGTCTTCTGAGGCGAGATAGAGGGCATTTTCCAGCGAAATTGGCGGGGCGGGGGCGTCCCACAGCTTCACCAGCGGCGCCAGCGTCTGGCGCGTCCGCATGGCCGTTGAGCACAGGATCAGATCGGGGCGGGGCTCCCGATGGACGATATGTTCGGCCATGGCCTTGGCCGCCTGCTCGCCGCGGCGGTTGAGCGGTCGTTCATGGTCGTCCAGCCGCGGGTCGCTCCACGCCGATTTTGCGTGTCGCAGGAGGAGAATGGTCTTCGCCATGCCGATCAGGAAAAACTCTTTTGGAACAACATCTTATTGAATTGCCATGACACCGTCATGGAGAGGCGTTACCGTTGCCATGAACAATCCCGGAAGGCACCCCAGGCGGGGTCGACAATGGACGCCCTCACTCCGACCCCCACCCAGCCTCCGGCGCTCGAAATAGCACCCGAGAGCCCACAACGCTTCATCAATCGCGAATTGTCGTGGCTGGCGTTCAACATGCGGGTGCTCGAGGAGGCCAGCAACAAGCGCCATCCGCTGCTCGAGCGCGTCCGCTTCCTGTCGATCTCCGCCGGCATCCTCGATGAGTTCTACATGGTCCGCGTGGCGGGCCTGGTCGACATGCTGCAGACCCGGTCGACCCTGCTGAGCGACGACGGCATGACGCCGGCCGACCAGCTGGTGGCGATTCGGGAGCGGGCCTCGATCCTGATGGCCCATCAGCAGGAGGTGTGGGCCAACCTGCAGGATGAGCTGCGCGAGGCCGGTGTCGCCGTCATCGAGCCGGGCGAGCTCACCGAGACCGAGCGCGCGTGGCTCGACCAATATTTCATCGACCAGGTCTTCCCCATCCTGACGCCGCTCGCCATCGATCCGGCGCATCCCTTTCCCTTCATTCCCAACGGCGGCTTCTCGACCATCCTGAAGCTGCAGCGCCGCGAGGATCGCCGGCCGCTGATGGCGCTTCTGCCGCTGCCGCCGCAGGTCGACCGTTTCATCCGCCTGCCGGGTGCTGCGATCCGCTTCCTGTCGCTCGAGGATCTGGTCGACATCTACCTGCCGCGCCTGTTCCCGGGCTACGAGGTGATCGAGCAGGCCGTGTTCCGGCTGATCCGCGACAGCGACGTCGAGATCAACGAAGAGGCCGAGGATCTGGTGCTGCTCTACGAGAGCGCGCTCAAGCGCCGCCGCCGCGGCGACCTGATCTCGATCTCGGTCAACAGCGCCATGCCGGCCGAACTGCGCGACTTCCTGTTCGACCAGCTCGAGATCTCGGCGCACACGCCCACCGTGCACGTCTTCCACCTCGACCGCATGCTCAACATCGGCGACGTCAAGGCGGTGATCGTCGACGACCGGCGCGACCTCCAGTTCGCGCCCTACAACGCCCGCTTCCCCGAGCGCATCCGCGATTTCGGCGGCGACTGCTTCGCCGCCATCCGCGCCAAGGACATCGTCGTCCACCATCCCTACGAGAGCTTCGACGTCGTCGTGCAGTTCCT
>DATHNU010000389.1:0-6103 GCA_035485695.1 Reyranella sp.
ATGCCGGCGAGATCATCGCGCGCTTTTCGGTGGTCAACGAGATCGCCGAGGTGATCCCCGTCGATTTCAAGAACGTGCCGAGCCCCGAGATCTACTTCGCGGAATGGAAGGAGCTGGCGGCGTTGTGCCACCGCCTGGTGGCCGACCATCCGGATCTCGCCGGCATCGTCATCGGCCACGGCACGGCGACGCTCGAGGAAACCGCCTGGGTCCTGAACCTGGTGCTCAAGGTCTCGATCCCCGTGGTCCTGATCGGCTCGCAGCGGCCGGCCTCGGGGCTGTCGACCGATGCCGCGATCAATCTCCTGAACGGCGTGCGCACGGCGGCCAGCCCCGACAGTCGCGGCCGCGGCGTGCTGGTGCTGCTGAACGATGAGATTCAGGCGGCGCGCGAGGTCACCAAGACGTCGAACTGGCGCATGCAGACGTTTCGCACGCCCGACTTCGGCATCCTGGGCCACGCCGACGCCGACCGCATCGCCTACTACCGCCGACCCGAGCGGCGCCACATGCCCGATACCGAGTTCGACATCGCGGGACTCGACGCCCTGCCGCGGGTCGACATCGCCTATGCCTATGCCGGTTCCGACGGCAGCGCGATGCGGGCCTTCATCGCGGCCGGCGCGAAGGGACTCGTCTCGGCCGGCTTCGCGCCCGGCATGCCGCCGTCGGCCGACCTCGCGGCGATGACCGAGGCGGTGCGCCAGGGCATCGTGGTCGTGCAGTCCTCGCGCGCCGGCTCGGGGCGCATCTACCGGAGCCAGAAGCTGGCCGACGCCGGTGTGCTCGCGGCCGACAACCTCAATCCGCAGAAGGCCCGCCTGCTGCTGGCGCTGGCACTCACCCGGACCTCCGATCCGGCCGAGATCGCGCGGATCTTCGCGACCTACTGAACTGGTCGTGGAGCAGATTCGATAAGGCTCATGTCTGCCGGACCGCGGGCCTCCAGGCCCGCTCATGTCTCATGATGCGGGCCTGGAGGCCCGCGGTCCGCAAGAGGAGACGCGCCGTTAGTGTGGCGCGAAGCGGCTGATCTCGATGCCCGAGCCGACAGGCAGCAGCACGCTCGTGATGCCGGGGAGGGCGCGCACGGCTTTGCCGTACTGTTTCACTTCCTCGGTCGCCGGCCGCAGCATGTTGTCGGCAACGATGAGCGCGCCTGGATTGAGCTTGGGATAGAAGGCTTTTAGGCAAGGCACGTAGAGGTCCTTCCACAGATCGACGAGCACGAAGTCGATGCCCGCCGGCAATTCGGAAATCATCTGCACCGCGTCGCCGACCTTGAAGTCGACGTGATCGGCGAGGCCCGCCTGACTCGCCATCTCGCGCGCCCGGCTGGATTTGTAGTCCTGCAATTCCATGGTGATCAGTCGGCCGCCGGTCGCCCGCGCCGCTTCGGCGAGCCAGATGCCGGAATAGCCGTAGGACGTGCCGAGTTCGAGGATCGTCGGCGCCTTCAGGCTGCGCGCTAAAATATTGATCAGCCGGCCGGTGTCCGGTCCCACCGCGAGCAGCACCTTGTCGCGCCAGTCGCCGGGACCTGTCGCCGGCGGCGCCCGCATGGTCTTTTCCTCGTCGTGTATGCGCGCGTGGTAGGACTCGAGAACGGCTTTTACCTTGTCGTCCATTTCTTTAGACGCTCCTGTTACTTGTCTTGCCAGTTGAAGGGCAGCGGCGCCTCGTGAAAGGCGAAGCGGTCGAGATGGCGCGCGACGGCGTCCTTGAGCGCCGCGAGCTGGCCGGCCGAACTCGCCGCCAGGCGGCAGTCGAGTCCGTCGGCGTGGGCCTGCAGCGCCAGGGTCGCATCGCCCGGCCAGTCGGCGCCGCGCGCGTTGCGCGGAAAGGTCACCGTGCCTTCGCTCTCGCTGAAGGTGACGGCAAGGTTGTGGCTCCAGTGCTTGCAAAGCTGCTGGAGGTAGCGGCTCGCTTGCACGGTCGGCACGCGGACGGTGCTGTCGACGGACATCGTGCGCCTCACAGCCGTTCGATCTTTTGCGCCGCCTCGTCGAGAATGGCCGCCGCCGCGTGCAGGGTTTCGGCTTCCACGTCGCGATCGAGGCGATACATCAGGGCTGCGCGCAGGTTTTCCATGGCGCGGCGGATCGGTCCGCCGTCGGTCCGCTTGTGCGCCGTCGCGAGCTGCGACAGGCGCTCGAACAGCGCCTCCACCTCGAGTTTTTTTTCGGCCAGGTGAGCGGTGCCCTCTTCGGTCACGACGAATTGCTTGCGCGCACCGCCGGACGGGGCCTCCTCGATCTGCCCCATATCCTGCAGCAGGGTCAGGGTCGGATAAACGACGCCGGGGCTGGGGACGTAGGAACCGCCAGTCAGCTCCTCGATTGCCCGGATGAGGTCGTAGCCATGCCGCGGCTGGTCGGCGATCAGCTTGAGCAGGACCAGGCGAAGCTCGCCCGAATCGAAGACGCGCCGCCGCCGGCCGCCGCCCCTCGAATCGTCAGCCTCGCCGCGCCCGCTGCGCCCGAAGCCGTGACGACCGCGATGCCCGGCAGCATGCCGGTGCGCGTGCGATCGGTGATCGTGGAGGTGATGGGAAGGTCTCATAGAATGCCTCTTGTTATGATTAATCATTTCTCAGATATATCTTGACTGTATTTATTGTCAAGCGTGAGCGTGAAATACCTCAAATTTGCCTTATTTTACTCTGCCCCACTCCTTCCTGCGTTTAGAATGCAAACAACAGGGGGAGTTTGGATGGATCTTCGACGAAATGCCGGGCGCCGCGCGGCCCCGCTCGGGTTGGCCCTGCTCGCCCTGGCGAGTGGCCCTGCACAGGCGCAGTGGAACTACTACAGCAACGCCAGCAACTCCTTCTATGTGCCGTTCGTCGCCGGTGGGTCGCCCGACTTTCGCTATGTGTCGCTGACGTTGCCCTACGGCAGCAGCACCAAGACGACCGCCTTTGTCATGGATACCGGGTCGTTGGGCATTCTAGCGGGGAGCAACGCCTACAGCCCTGGCGCCGGCGACATTCCCCTGGGGCCGGGCGGGATCACCTACACTAGCGATGGCACCAGCGGCGCGGGAAACCTGTTCCTCACCACCGTCACGATCAACGGCCAGAACGGTCAGACGGCGACGGCGCGCGTGCCGATCCTGCAGTCGCTGGGCGCCGGCGGCGCGCAGATGGGCATCGGCTTCGCGCGCACCGGTTTGCAGGCGCAGAGCGGGATCCCGCTGCCCAACCTCAATCCGTTCCTGGGACTCCTGACGATCAACGGTCAGCCGGTGACCAACATGAATCCCGGCTACATCATCAGCACGACCGGTTTCCAGACGAACGGCCAATCTTTCGGTCCGGGCGTCATGTTGGGGCTGACCCAGCAACTCACCAACAATTTCTCCTTCGTGCAGCTCACGCCGACCGGCCTGCCGCTGCCCGCCGGCTGCACGACCGCCGGCATGAACTGCCCGGTCAACTGGAACGCAGCGACGGCATCGGTCGCAGTGAACGGCCAGAATGTCGGCAACCTCAGCATGCTGCCCGACAGCGGCATCGGCTTCATGATCCTGTCGGTGCCCAACGGCGGCGTAACGACGGTGCCCGGCCAATGCGGCGTCTCGGGCACGACCGTGCGCTGCCTGCCGAGCGGCACCCAGGTCCAGCTCTACCTGCCGGGCCAGACCCAGGCGGCGGCGACCTATACCTTCACGGTCGACGGCAGCGGCAACCCGGTCCAGCCCACGCCCGGCGTGCAGGTCATCCAGGCCCCCACCGACCAGCTCTTCGTCAATACCGGGCGCAATTTCTTCAACGGCTACGATTATCTGTACGATCCAATTGGCGGCTTCGTCGGCTACCGGTTGAACGGCACGGCCGGCACGAACGCCGTCGCCATCCCGCTGCTGGCGCTGCAGGGCAACCTGGCGCTGCAGAACGGATTCGCCGCGACCTTCCCGACCTACCTGATGGCCCCGGTGACCTTGCAGCAGACGGGCTCGGGCGCCTTCAACAACGCGATCTTCGGACCGGGCAGCCTGACGTTGAACAGCGGCACGGTGACCCTGGCAGGCGCCAACAGTTATACCGGCGGCACCATCGTGAACGGCGGCACGCTCAACCTCACCGGTTCGATCACCGGCGACCTCGCTGTCGGGCCGAACGCGACCTTCGTCAACAGCGGCACGGTCAATTCGCCGGGCTATTGGCTGTCGAACCAGGGCACGTTCACCAACAGCGGCACGATCGTCGGCAACTTCGCCAATGTCGCGACCACGACGAATACCGGCACCTTCACCGGCTCCGTCATCAATGGCACCGGCGGCTCGTTCGTCAACAACGGCAGCGTGGGCGGCGACTTTCTGAACATCGGTGTCCTGTCCGGCAACGGCACGATCGGCGGCAACTTCTTCAACATGGGCGTCATGGCGCCCGGCAACTCGATCGGCACGATCAACGTCGCCGGCAACTTCGTGAATTCTGCGAGCGGCACGTACCTGGCGGAAGTCGTGGGCCAGGGCCAGAGCGACCGCATCACGGTCGGCGGTTCTGCCCTCCTGCAGGGCGGCACGGTCGTCGTTTCGGTCCTGCCCGGCCTCGCTTTCGCGCCCAGCACCCGCTACACCCTGCTGAGCGCCGCCGGCGGGCTCAGCGGCACCTTCGGCTCGGTGAACGAGCTCTATCCCTTCCTGCAGTCGAACCTGAGCTACGACGCCAACAACGCCTATCTCACCCTGCAGGTCGGCGGCTTCGCCGCCCAGGCGCTCAACCCGACCCAGTACGCCGTCGGCAGCGTGCTCGACGCCAGCGCGCCCAACGCCACGGGCGACTACGCCACCGTGCTCGGCACCTTGGCCACCGCCACCGCCCAGCAGGGCCAGGCCTTCATGACCGCCATCAGCGGCAACAACTATGCTGGCTTCTCGAGCTCGATGGTGCAGGGCGCGCAGCTCGTCATGAACAACTTCGCCAGCCAGACCGGCGGCGGCAGTCCGTTCGGCAGCCGCGTTGCGCTGGCCGAGGCCTGCGACGTCGCCTGCGATCCCACGCAGGCACCGCAGTGGGGCGCCTGGGGCGGCGGGCTGGGCGGGCTCGGCACGATCGGCGCCAACCAGCCGCTCGGCACCGTCACCTACAATGTCGGCGGCTTCGCCGCCGGCCTCGACCGGCTGATCACGCCGACGACGCGGCTGGGCGTTACCGCCGGCTACACCGGCGGCACGCAATGGGTCGGCGGCTTCGACGGAGTCGGCCGGACCGACACCTTCCAGACCGGCCTCTATGGCGGCTACGCCCAGGGCCCTGTCTACGCCGACGCCGTGGCGGGCTACGCCTACAGCTGGAACCAAATGTGGCGCACCATCCCGGTCCCGGGCCTGGGCCAGCGCACCGCCCAGGGCCGCACCGGCGCCAACCAATTCTTCGGCCAGGCCGAGACCGGCTACCGCTTCGACCTCGGCACCAACGCAAACGCCTTCGTCACGCCGTTCGCGCGCCTGCAGGCCTACACCGGCACCCAGAACGCCTTCACCGAGACCGGCGCGCAGTCGCTCAACCTCACGGTCGCGCAGCAGACCACCAATTCGCTGCGCTCCGTCATCGGCGCCCAGCTCGGCGGCGCCATGGATCTCGGCTGGCGCGAGAAGCTCGCGATGCAGTTCCGGCTGGGCTGGGCCCATGAATATGCCGACACCGGCCGGCCCGTGACGGCGACCCTGGCCGGCGCGCCGGGCATGGCGTTCACGACCTACGGCGTGGCGCCGCAGCGCGACGGCGCGCTGGTGGGTTTTAGCGCCAACACCGCGATCGCCGAGGCGACGTCGCTCTACCTGCGCTACGAGGGCGTCATCTCAGGACAAGACAGCGCGCATGCCATCACTGCCGGCGTGCGCATGACGTGGTGAGCCGCGTCGTTCGCGCGACGAACGACGGATCCTGCAGAGCGGCCTTGTAAACGGAAAACACTCCGCGGCTGGCTATGAGGGAGAGGTGGAGGGCGCGCGTCAGAACGGCTTGCCCCGTCGGTTGGCGTTTTGCGCAGTGGGACAGAGAGCGGACGATCGCGTGTCGTTCCCTTGCCATCACGACCGGGCGCTGGTCTTCTTTGCCGTTGGTGAAGTCCAGCCTCGCCTGCTGAAGAAGAGG
>DATHNU010000390.1:0-2014 GCA_035485695.1 Reyranella sp.
TGGACCAGCTTGTCCTGCAGTTCGCCGAGCTTGGCGATGTGGGCCTTGGCGGCGGCCGGATCGCCCGAGCGGGCAGCCCCCACCGCGCGGGCAAAATAGGTCATCGCCTGCACTTGGGGCAGCGGGCTGGGCCGGACTTCAAGCGCCGCCGCCGCCTTCCAGTCGCCGCGTTCCACGGCGTAGCGCGCCGGCGACGCAGCCCGCGCATACGGGCCGGGCAGGGCGGTCTCGGTGAAGCCGGTGACCGTATTCATCGCCTCGACGACGTCGCCGGCCTTCTTGTCCTGGCCGAGCTGCAGATAGGCATAGACCAGATAGTCCATGGCATGCAGCTGTTCGTGGAAATCGCCCGCCGCCTGCGCGGAACGCCCCGAAGCCATGTTGGAATCGATCGATTCCTGCCAATAGCCGACGCGGGTGAAGATGTGCGACGGCATGTGCAGGGCATGGGGCGCGTCGGGCGCGATCTTGGCGTAGCGCCGCGCGGCCTCGATGCCTTTGTCGGCGATCGGCGGATAGTCGTAGAGATGGATCAGGTAGTGCGCGATGCCGGGATGCTGTGGCTGGCGCTTGGCGATCTCTTCCAGGATGGCCGCGCCCTTGAGCTGGTTGGCGTAGGTCTTGTCGGCCGGCGGCGCCGAGGTGTTGAGCGCCAGCGCATAATGGATCTGCGCCTCGTCGTCGTTCGGATACTTCGCGGCCAGCGCTTCCATGGCCTTGGCGTAGGCCAGCAGACGCGTGCGGTGATCGACCTTGTCGTAGTCGGCGTACATGGCGCCCAGCGCCGCGAGGTAGTCGCGCTCGCGCTCGGTCTTGGCGCCGACGCTTTTGGCTTTCTCCAGCGCGGCAGCGCCATCGGCGAGGTTCTGCACCGCCGGCGTCGTATGCGGATTCCACAGCAGGCTGAGCGCGATGCCCCAATAGGCGATGGCGCACTGGGGATCGGTCTTCAGCACCTCTTCGAAGGTCTTCTGCGAGGCGCGATACCAGAACGAGTGCTGGTAGAGCATGCCGCGGTCGAACAGCTTCTGCGCTTCCGGCGTGCACGATGTCTCGAAATGCACCTTGCCCAGCTTGTTGTCGTCGGTTTGCCCGAGGGCGGCCGTCAGGGCGAGCGAAACGCCGGTCGCTGCAACGGCAGCGACGGCCAGTGACGTCTTGTTCATGATCCTGCTCCTGGTTGGCATCAAACCGAACTCGGCGCGGTCATCGCTTGGTCTGGAAGGAGAGCTTGCCATCCTTGACCCGACAGGTCCCGGAGAATGGCGTTCTGGAGGCCACGATACTCTACGCGGGCGGAGCGAATGTGGTACTTGCCACACTCAATACCCGCTTTCCGACAGTACGTGGACAGGTTTTCTACCGACGAAAGGCATGCCCACGCTTGGTCACAGCGCCGAAGCGGCAGGCCAGCGAGGCATGCGCCCGCAGCGCACCTCAAGCGGCCTGCTCATGACTCGGGGAGCGGGCCGGAAGGCACAGGCGCTTGCGAAAGCGCCGCCTTTGTAGACGCTAGTTCGACAGCGACTTGATCGCGGCGTCGACCCCGCCCGGCGCGAAGGGCACACCGGCCGTCTTCATCGCGAGTTCCGTCGTGGCGAGGCAGCCCAGCAGCATGGGCTCGTTGAGATCGCCCAGATGGCCGATGCGGAAGACCTTGCCCATCAGGGGCCCCAGCCCGCCGCCCAGCGACAGGTTGTAGCGATCGATCGCGATCTTGCGCATGGGATCGGAGCTCACGCCCTCCGGCATCATCACCGTCGTCACCGAATCGGAGAGCCGGTCTTGCGTCTGGCCGTAGAGCGTCGGGCCCTTGCCGTCGGCGCCCCAGGCGCGCACCGCTTCGCGGGTCGCCTCGCCCAGGCGGGTGTGACGCTGGAACACCGCGTCGAGGCCTTCCTCTTCGATCATCTTCAGCGATTCGTGCAGGCCGAAGAACATGTGCACCGGCGCGGTGCCGATGAATTTCTGCGGCGCGCGGCCGTTCATCAGCTCCCAGTTCCAGTAGTGGCGC
>DATHNU010000391.1:0-13693 GCA_035485695.1 Reyranella sp.
CTCGGCCAATGTCGCGCCCGATAGCGCCGCCGTGGCGCGCGGCCTCGGCCGCGACGATCTCTTCCTCTGCGTTCACGAGCAGTTCATGACGGCGACAGCGAAGTATGCCGATATCCTGCTGCCGGCCGCGATGTTCCTCGAATACGACGACATCTATTACGGCCTCGGCCATACTCATCTGACGGTCGGCCCCAGCGTGCTCGATCGCTACGAAGAATGCCGCACCAATCACGAGCTGATCTGCCAGCTCGCGCAACGGCTGGGCGCCGCACAGCCAAGCTTCCGCATGAGCGCCGTCGAGCTGCTCGATGCCACCCTGCGCGCGTCGGGCAAGGGAACCTGGGAAGAGGCAGCGGCGCGCGGCTGGGTGGATTGCGCCGACAGTTTCGAAGCATCGCATTTCGTCGACGGCTTCCCTTCATCCGACGGTCGCTTCCATTTCAAGCCGGACTGGGCGGCGGTCGGGCCGTACCATGCCGGGATGAAGGCGCTGCCTGATCATCTCGAGAACTACGAGCGCGAAACCGAGGCTCTGCCGTTCCGCCTCGTCGTGCCGCCGGCGCGCGGCTTCCTCAACACCACCTTCACCGAGACGCCGGGCTCGATCGCCCGCGAGGGCGAGCCGCGGGCGTTGATCCACGAGGACGACGCGGCCCGGCTGGGCATTTCCGAAGGCACCCTGGTGCGGCTCGGCAACGGGCGCGGCGAGGTGAAGCTGCGCGCCCGGCCCGCGCGCACGGCGCGACCGGGCGTCATCATCGTCGAGGGCAACTGGCCGAGCGATGCCTATCCCGAGCGGGTCGGCATCAATGTCCTGATCGGCGCCGATCCGGTTCCCCCCAACGGTGGCGCCGCCTTTCACGATACGGCGATCTGGCTCCGCGCCGCGTGACGGCGTCGGCCAGGACCTCATCTCGGCTTGTTGGCTGTCTCCGGATCCTGCGAGACGTGCTGCCGCTCGCCTGAGGACGGCTCATAGAATACGTCGACCGTCTTGCCGCTCTCCGGATCGACGAAGCGCTCGGCCGTCCTGACCCAGCCGGGACCGGGTTTTTTGCCGAGCAGCGGCTTGTAGATCGCCAAGGGTCCCGTGCGCCGGCGGGACGGAACAGCGCTCTTCGTCAGCGATCCCGACAGCTGCCGAGTCGAGCTCATCGAGTGATCCCGACGAAACTGACCGAAGCTCGCACGAAGCCTACTGATCGAGCTGCCTGTCCCCCGCGGGGATGCGGCATTTAGCCTGCGGATTGTCGCGTCCGCGAAACTGTTTGCACCATTATTGCGGTTACTTGGCGGGGTGTTCTGTGATAGCCGTTCGCCCGCAACGAGACCGAAGGGGACGCGGTCTTTTCATTGGGAAAAGGGCCTTGGGGGGCCTCTTGAGGTGGGTTCGTGCTGATTCTGAGGATCAGTGTCATTTTGTTGCCTGCTTTTTCGGCAGTGCTTGTTTCGGCTGCAAATGCCCAGCAACCCTGTGAGATCGAGGAGGCTCAGCGTCTTTTCGGCCAGCAGCCGCGCCCGGTTGCGGCGGTCGAGAGGTTGCTGAAGGTGTGCCTGAGCGCTGGCGCCACTGACTACCGTATTTTCATGTTCCAGGGTGTCATGGCGCGCGACGCAGGGGACAGCGATCGCGCCATCGAGTTGCTGCAAAAGGCGCATCAGGTGGCGCCGGCCGAACCCAACCCTGCCCTCGAGCTGGCCTTCACGCTCGAGCGCCAGCATGGCCGCGCCGCGGCTGAGATTTACGAGGAGATCTTGTCCAAGGACCCCGCCTCGCGGCCGGCCTTGCTGGGCCTGGCGCGCGTTGCGCGCGAACAGTACCGGCTCGACAAGGCCCGGGGCATCTACGCACAGCTCCTCAAGAAGAACCCGCAGGACCCCGACGCGTTGAACGGGCTTGCCTGGTTGGCGCTCGCCGAAAGGAACCGCGAGGAAGCCCGCGCGGGCTTCCAGGGCGTGCTGGCGATGGACCCGCAAAACCAGGAAGCACGCATCGGGCTGTCCAAGGTCGATGAGGTCTACCGCTACGTCTTCGAGGCGAATGGCGTGTTCGTCTCGACCAACATGGGCTCCTCGTGGGGTGCCGGCGGCGCCGGGCTGATCGGGATCACCGCCGTCGACACGCTGGAAGTGGGCGAGCTCCACTATACGAATGAGCTGCAGACGCTGACCTTCGCCGGTGTTGCCGTGCTGCCGTCCAACGATGTTCGTGCCGGCTACTACCGGCTGGTGCCGTTTCAATACAACCTGTCGGTCACCTACGATTTCCGCGCTCACACGGCGCTTCCCGACGAGCATTGGGTCGAGGGAAGCGCCGGTTTCTACATAACGGACTATCTCAGATGGTTCGGCAGCTATCGCCAGGCCATGGGCGGTCCGCAATGGAATGGCCGCCTGATCCGGACCGGTCTCGGCGCGTCACTCTCGCCATCGTGGGAGGTGACCGTGAGCGGCTTCGACGCCGCGCAGGCCATCTTCAACAACTATCAGAACATACTCAGCTGGGTCGTCGACGTCGCCTATCACGGACCGGCCAACACCCTGGTCGTCGCCGGGGTCGGATACAGCCCGCTGCTCGATAACACCGATCTGCATGCACGCGCGATCGTGCCGATCACCGACCGCATCGCCGTGCAGCTGGCGGCGGTGCACAACTCCATCAATGCCGACATGCGCGCAACGGTCGGCCTTCGCTTCAACTGGTAACCCCGGGACGGCTCAGATCATGAAGAACGCAGAACAAAAAAAGCGACCCCTTGCGGTGGTGAAGGCGACTGGCGGAGAGGCGCTCAACATATTGCTGGTCGACAGCAACGTGGCCGACGCCTCCCGGATGAGGCAGTGGTTGGAAACCGGCGCTCAGGCGTCGCTCGACCATGCCCCCGACACCGCCGTCGCAACGCGAATGATGGCTGAACGGGAATGGGATCTCGTCGTCATCGATCCGGCGGTTCCCGAGGGCTTCGAGTTCCTGAAGCGGGCGAAGTCGCTCGACCGGTGGCTGGCGGCCCTGATCGTCACGGCACGGCAGGATCCGGAATTCCTGCAGCTGGCGGTCCAGGCCCGGATCGATGGATTGATGTTCAAGCCGGTGACCGACGCGCAATTCACCAAGCAGGCGTTGCTGCTGGCCGGCGAGTCGCGCACGCGCCGGAAACGTCAGCAAAAACGCGTGCTGGCGATCGGCGCGCATCCGGACGACGTCGAGATCGGCTGCGGCGGCGCGCTGGCGAAACATCGCTCCAAGGGCGACCTGCTGCACATCCTGACGCTCAGCCGCGGCGCGGCCGGCGGCGACGTCAATATTCGCGTCGGCGAAGCCGAGCAGGCCGCCGAGTTCCTCGGCGCGAAGCTCGAGTTCGGCAATGTGCAGGACGGACACATCACCGAAGGCATCGAGACGATCGAGCTGATCGAAACGGCCATCCGCGAGCTGCGGCCGACCCACGTCTACACGCATTCCCTCGAGGACACGCATCAGGATCATCGCGCCGTGCATACGGCAAGCCTGGTCGCGGCGCGCGGCGTGCCCAACGTCTATTGCTATCAGGCCCCGTCTTCGACCGTGGAATTCAGCCCCAACCGGTTCGTCGACATCACGGATTTCATCAAGGCAAAGCTCACGGCCATCGGCGTCTACAAGAGCCAGGTCTCGCGCAGCGCCATGCTTCAGGACGATGTCATCCTGGCGACGGCCCGCTATTGGGGCCGCTATGCCGGGCACGTGCTGGCCGAGCCGATGAGGATCATCCGCCAGCGCGACGGCGAGATGAAACCCGACATTGCCGCCGAACAGCCGGTCGCCAAGCTGGTGCCGCAGTCGGCCGACTGATCGCCCATGCGCATTCTCATGGCCGGCGCGGGTGGCTGACGGCATCTTCAAGCTGCTCGAGGTCAATCCGCGCTTTCCCGGCACCTTGCCTTTGACGACAGCGGCGGGAGTCGACATGCCGAAACTGCTGGTCGACGACGTTGCCGGCAGGCGACTGCCGGACGGGCCGTTGCCGTTCAAGGAAATCATGGTCGTGCGCTATTGGACCGAGCACTACGTCGACCCGCAGGAATGGGTGAAGCTGTGCCGCCCGTAACCACCTGGCTCGTCCGCCATGGGCAAAGCGTGGTCAATGCCGGCCTGCCGACGGAGGGCCACGACGACGTGGCGTTGACCGAATTGGGCTGGCAGCAGGCATGCGCCGTCGCGCGCCGTGTCGAGCGCCGTCCGGATCTGTTGGTCGTCTCGCCGTTTCTGCGCGCGCGCGCGACGTGCGAGCCCATCCAGGCGCGCTGGCCGGCGACCCGCCGCGAGACCTGGCCGATCCAGGAGCTGACCTATCTCAGTCCCGCGCGCTGCCACGGCACCACGTCGGCGACCCGCCGGCCGATGGTCGACGCTTACTGGCGGCGCTGCGATCCGCACTATGTCGACGGTTCCGACTCGGAATCCTTCAGCGCCTTTTCGAACAGGCTTCACGACTTTCATCGGCGCCTGCTTGCGCTCGACTGCTCCTACGTGATCGCCGTCGGCCACGGACAATTCTTTCGTGCCTACATGATGGGCCTGACCGACGGCTTCACGGTGACGCCGGAATGGATGGCCCGTTACAGGGCGGTCGAAACGGGCAGCCCCATCGCGAATTGCGAGATCATCGAATTGAATGGCGAGACGCTCAACCGCGCTCGCGGAGCCGCGCTGGCGGCGTCATCTGCTCAGGATGAGATAGGCGGCGATCAAAAGCGTGATGAAGGCCAGAATCCCGATCTCGCTCCATAACAGACGGCTTTCCGTCGCCACGTCCTCGTCCAGCAGCGTCTGGTAGTCGTCCTTCTCGCCCGAAATCATCTCAGGATCTTCGCCTTTCCCGACTTCATCGTCTTGTCCCATCGCATGTCGGCGTTTCTGAACTGGGCGACCATCGCGGCAAAGGTGATGGAGCACATCAGAGGGCCATAGCCGATCAGGACCAGAAAGAAGTTGCGCAGCCACTTCGGCGCGCCCGCTTTGTCCAGCCGATAGACACCCCAGGCGGCAATCGTGGAGATGGCATTCCAGGCGAGGATGAGCTGAATGGGAATGTCGCGCCATGACCAGCGGCCGACCTCCATCCAGTCCGCCGCGCCGGAAAAAAGCGTCAGTCCGGATACCGCGATCAACATGATGGCGAGGGATATCAGGCCGGGAAACACCAGGCCCTCGAACCAGGTTCGGCTGCCGGTCGGCGGATCGATGGCGAATGAAAAAAGCGTCTCGAACAGGTAGGCGACAAATGTCGCGCTCCAGACGATGGTGAAGACGGCCCATGCCCAGGGCGGCCGCAGGTAATAGAGGCCGATCACACCCGCCGAACTCATGATCATGAAAGCCGGCATGAGCGCCACGGCGAACCACAGGATGCCGAAGCCGACGCTGCCCAGCCGCTGCCGGCCGGGTCGAAACCACAAGTTGCGGAAGGCGGCCGTCAATTGCAGATTGCCGCGCGCCCAGCGCAGGCGTTGCTTCCACAGGGCGGTGACGCTGTCGGGTTCTTCGGCCCAGACGACGGCATTGCCGTCGAACACGACGCGATGGCCGGCCAGTTGGGTCTTGAAGGTCGTATAGGTGTCTTCGGCGAGCGTGCTGGTGTCGATCGCGCCGCCGATCGCGATCAGGTTTTTGCGGCTATGCAGCTGGGCGCCGCCGGCCATGCAGGCGAGCACGCCCATGACATTCTGGGCGCGCCGCGCCGCTGCCTGGGCCGTGATGTATTCAAACGCGATGAAACGCGTCAGCAGATTGCCCGGCTGACTCCCTTCCTTCACGTAGGCCGTGACGCCGCCCACCGTCGGGTCGGCCAGGTGGCGCGCCATCCGCCGCAAGGCCAGCGGCTCGAAGAGGACATCGGCATCCATGATCATGACGGCTTCGGCCCAGTCCTCGGCGAGGATGGTCATCAGGCCATGGTTGAGCGTGTGCGCCTTGCCCTGGCCGCCGACCTCGCGGCGCAGATGGAACACCGAGCCGCGATACTGCGCCATCTTCTGGCGCATGACGGCGGGCGTGTGATCGGTGCTGGCGTCGTCGACGACGTAAATGCGCCAGGTGCCCGGCGGATAGGACAGGCTCATCAACGAGTCGATGCTGGAGCCGATCACCTCCGCCTCGTTCCAGGCCGGCAGAATGAAGGCGACCCGGGGCGTGCAGTCGCGGCAGAGGGCATAGTTGTTGCGCACACCGTGCCAACCGATGATGAGGAACTGCGCAAAGGACGAAAGCGTCGGGATCATTCCCAACGCGGCGAACAAAACACAAAGTATGACGAGCGCGTCCGTCATCTCACCTGGTCCGTCATCTCGAGCGCACTCTCATCCTGAAGCGAGGGTTGCTTCGTCTTGCCGCCTTCAACTGCCTAACATGACAGGCGGAGCGGGTCGATCCGACGGCGTGCGAGACCGCGTTTCGTGATAGGGTCGCTTGACGACACCCATTATCTTCGCTGCGAGGCCTGTGCATTCCCGCTGATCCCATGAAGCCCGGCGCTTCCCCGCTGTCGCTTGCCGACCATCAAACGGCGTTGCAGGACAGCGTCGACCGGGCGAGGAGCTTTCTCCTCGGGCAGGCAAAGACCAGGACGCCGCACAGGTCATCATCGCTTGTTCCCGACGATCCCGCCGTGGGCAGAAAGTCGACCGGAACCTGGACAGGCACCTACACCCTGCCGCCCGCTCGGAGCGCGCTGCCTTACACGCCAATCCTGATCAAGGGTCCGCTGTATTTCCCGATCGTTGCGAGAAGGCCGGTGACCTTCCGCGGCCGCGTCGATGCGCCGTTCATCAGCATGTACGGCGCGGTCGGCGTCCGGCTGCTCGAAGACAGCGAACGACCGGGCCAATCCGTGCCCGACCCGGGATCGCTCTTTGCCGATGGCGGGAAGAACTGGGGAAGCTTCTTCGTGGCCGGCAGCGTCGGCGGCGTGACGCAGTTCATCGCCCGCGTGCAGGGCAACGCGACGTTCGCGGCATCGATGGTGGCTCCTCCTGCCGGCAAGTGGTCGTTTCAGCTCGTCAGCTATGCCACCGCGACCGATGCCCTGGCCGACACCAACAGGATCCTGATCGGCCATCCCTGGCTGGAAGCGGAGCGTCCCGGCGATGTGAGGGAATACGACGCCACCGCCTATACCCAGGCCAAGCCGCTCTTCACGGACGTCGCGCTTCGCGTGGCCGGTGACGGCTCCCTCATTGCCGGCACTCTGGGGGCCTTCACCGCCGAACCTGCTTCTACCTACAGGATTCTCGTAACCAGTGAGGCCGATGTCGAATATGCCTGGGCGCTGGAAGAGGCGGCGGCGGGCCCGTTCATCATCAGGAAGCCGCGCGCTTTCGGCGGCAAGATCAAGCTCAGGCTTGTCGAGCAGGAGAAGGGATGCGCCCGCCGGGTCGTCGGCCAGGTATGGGCCGAGGAAAACGCGGCCGTCGCTTCCGCCTGGCCCGACCTGCGGATCGAATACCGCTCCATCACCGCCGCCATCCCGTCATCTCCCACCAGCATGGTGCCGGCCAGCAGGGATGGGACCTGGGCTGTCACCTTGCGCCCGCCGGGCATCGGCCGGGTGGCCCTGGTCGACGTGAACACCGGGCGGATCTACGGCCAATACACCATGCCCTCGGGGCTGCTCCGGTCCTACAACGTGCCGGCGGCAGATGCCGGGCAGATGCCGGGCGACGTCTACTATGACGAGTTCAACGACTCCTGCTTTCTCTACGACCAGGCCGTCGCGCTGATCGCTTTCCTGCAGCTCGGTGAGCGCGATGCGGCCGCGGCCCTGGTGGACGCGCTGCTCGCCGTCCAGAATCCCGACGGCAGCTTTCCGTTCGCCAATGATCAGTCCGTGTTGTTCGAGCATGGCAGCGGTTTCATCCGCATCGGCGCGGTGGCCTGGGTGGGCTACGCGCTGCTGTTGGCCGACAAGCCCGAGTTTCGCGACTGGTTCGCCGGCAAGACCACCGACGCTGCCCGCAAGTGCCTCGACTTCCTGTCGACTTACCGAAATCCGCGCGGCCTGCTGAACGGTGGAAAGGGCCGCTACCTGGGCATCGTGCTGGATCCCGACTATGTCGTTCCCTGGTGGAGCACCGAGCACAATATCGACGCGTGGTGGTGCTTCGACCTCGCCGCCCGCCTGTACGGTGATGCCGGCTACCGCGCCGCTGCCGACAGGATCAAGGCGGCACTCGAAACCGACGGCTGGAACGAGGCAAGGGGGATATTCTGGCAGGGTGGGATCTACGCCGCGGGCCGCAACACGCCCGACGGGCAACATGCGCTCGACATGATGAGCTGGGGCGGGTTCGTCCTCGACCGGTGGGGCAGGCCGCAGGCGACGGCGACCGCGATCGCCCGCATGACCCGGCTTTATTACGTGACCGATGCGCCGACCGGCCTGTCGGGCTTCACGACCTTCATCCCCGAGGATGGCTATCCCGTGGGAACCGTGCTCAGCCCCTGGTACGAGGGCAGTTTCGGGGCGGTCGTCGTCATTCGCACCCAGGATCCCGTCCGGGCGAACGATCTCATGGCGACCTTGGTGCAGGCCCAGAACCCCGACGGCTCCTATCCGTACGCCTTGCGCGCGGATCCGATCAATGAAATCCACACCTTCCCGGCCCTGATCGGCGCGGCCTGGAACGTGATCGCCTATTCAGGGCCGCAGACCCCCTACCGCCGGGTGCTTTGGGCCTAGCGCTATTGCGAACGACGCGGCGCTATTTGGCCGGCGCCTTTTCCTTCTCGAACTTCGGCACCGAGGCCGACGCCGCGGCGAAGCGTGGCGAGCTGGTGACCTTGAGGGCTTCGGCCGCGTCCTTGTTCTCCATGATCTTGGCCATGATGGCCTGGCCTGCGCGATCGAAGACGGCACGGTTGTCGATCAGGAACTTCTGCGATTCGCGCAGCTTCCGCACATAGCCGTTGATCTCGGGGATGACGTAGCGCGCCACCATGTCCCAGCTGCGCATCGTGTTCTCGGGGTTCGCCCAGTCGTGCACGAAGCCCACCACCGTGCCGAAGCCGCCGCTCTTGTCATAGACCGACTTGATCATCTTCACGAGATCGTCAGGCGTGCCGATGGTCGACGCGGCGCCGTCCATGAACGCCGTCTTGTCGACCGCCTCGTCGGGCGACCCGAACGGCACGGAGCCCGGGCGTTGCAAGGTCCCGGTGATGTATTCGTTATGCCAGCGCATCAGCCCGTCCTTGGCCTCCTCGCGCGCCTTCTCGCGCGTCTCGGCGACGTGCCAGCTCAGGAGCACGCGCCAGTTCGTGCGGTCGACGGTGGTGCCGTGCTTCTTGGCGGCCGCCTCGGCGAAGCCCCATTGCGTCGGCAGCGACAGCAGCCCCTGGTCGGACATCGAGCCCAGCGAGATGATGCCGATGCCGTACTTGCCGGCCAGCGTCATGCCCGAGGGGCTGATCTGCGAGGCGACGGCGAAGGGCATGTCCTCCTGCAGCGGCAGGAGCTGCAGGGCTGCGTCCTGCAGCGTGTACCAGTCGGTCTTGGCCGTCACCCGCTCGCCCTTGAACAGGCGGCGGATGACGCCGATCGCGTCGTCCTGGCGGTCGCGCTGGACCATGGGATCGATGCCGAGCGTGTGGGCGTCCGACGGCAACGCGCCTGGGCCGGAGCCGAAGATCGCCCGGCCGCCGGTCATGTGGTCGAGCTGCACCATGCGCTGCGCCACGTTGTAGGGATGGTGGTAGGGCAGCGAGATCACGCCGGTGCCGAGCTTGATGCGCTTGGTGCGCTCGCCGGCGGCGGCCAGGAACATCTCGGGCGAGGCGATCATCTCCCAGCCGCTCGAGTGATGCTCGCCGCACCAGAACTCGTCGTAGCCGAGCTCGTCGAGATGCTCGACGAATTTCAGGTCCCGGCGGAACTGCAGGGTCGGGTTTTCGCCGATGGGATGATGAGGGGCGAGAAAGGCGCCGAATCCGAGTCGCGGCATCATGGGAACACTCCTGTGATCTCAGGCCGCCAGAATGGACTAACATGGCGGCGGGGTCGATTCGATACGGAGCAGAAGCAATGGCGTCGTTGAACAACCGGGTTGCGTTGGTGACGGGGGGCTCGCGGGGCATCGGGCAGGCGATCGCCGTTTCGCTGGCCGAGGCCGGAGCCGCCGTTGCGGTAAATTATCGCGAGAAGGCAGCCGAGGCGCGGAATGTGGTCGAAACGATCCGCGGCGCCGGCGGCCGGGCGATGGCGGTCGGCGCCGACGTATCCCAGGCGGCCGAGGTCGCGGGAATGGTGGCGGCCGTCGAACGCGAATTGGGACCCGTCGACGTCCTCATAAACAATGCCGGCATCGGCCTGGTCCGCACCGTCGACGACCTGACCGAAGAGGATTTCGACCGCACCATCGCGGTGAACCTGAAATCGGTGTTCCTCTGCACCCAGGCGGTGGTGCCCGGCATGCGGACGCGAAAGTGGGGCAGGATCGTCAACATCTCGTCAGGCGCAGCGCGCGGCGCCGGCGGTGTGGGGCCGCACTACAACGCCTCCAAGGCCGGCATGGAGGGCATGACCCGCGGCTATGCCGCGCGGCTGGTCAAGGACGGCATCACGGTGAACGCCGTGGCCCCGTCGCTGATCGAGACCGATATGGTGCGGTCCGGCGTCGCCGCCTCGCCGGCGCGGATTCCGCTGGGACGGTTCGGCACGCCGCAGGAATGCGCCCAGGTTGTGATGATGCTGGTCGGCAACGAATACATGACGGGCCAGACGATCGCGCTGAGCGGCGGCATGTCGTTCCTCTGATGCTGAGGATTCTCGGCAAGGCGTCGTCGATCAATGTCCGCAAGGTGCTGTGGACGTGCGAGGAGATCGGCATTGCCTATACGCGCACCGACGGCGGGCCGGAACTCGCGCGCAATCCCAACGGCCTGGTGCCGGTGATCGTCGACGGCGATTTCGTGCTGTGGGAGAGCAACAGCATCATCCGCTATCTCGCGAACAAGTGGGCTGCCGACGCGCTGCTGCCGCGAGAGCCGCAGGCGCGCGCGGAGGTCGACCGGTGGATCGACTGGCAGGCCACGGAACTCAACAATTCATGGCGCTACGCGTTTTCGGCGATCGTCCGCCGCAATCCGGCGTTCGGCGACGCCCGCCAGGTTGAGGCATCGACGGTGGACTGGACGAGGATGATGTCGATCCTCGACGACCACGTCGCCATTACCGGCGCCTACGTCGCCGGCGCGACGTTTACCCTGGCCGACATTCCGATCGGGCTTTCGGTCAATCGCTGGTTCATGACGCCGCTGCAGCGGCCGGCGTTTGCCGCCGTGGCGGCGTATTATGAGCGCCTGAGCGCGCGGTCCGCTTTCCTGAAGCACGGCCGCAACGGCGTCGAGTAGAGGGTCCGGGACATGGTTCACGACGCGGACTCTTCGCCCACAGCGCGCCTGCTCGCGCTGTGGGATCATCTCGGTATCCGTGTCGCGCATGTAGCCACCCAGATGCCCGGTGACATCGCGGGCCTCGCGGCCGGGTTTGCGTCGCGACTCGGCGGTGTCGTCCTGTGCGTGCCCAGCCGCCTCGATGCGCCGCGCTTCGATACGGTGGCTGACCGGTTGTTGATGATCTGCGGTGAGCGTGGCCTGACGGCCGATGTGACCGGGCGCGCCGCGGTACGGCTGCGCGGCGCCACAAGGCTCGTACTCGCTGGCTACGACGCGCCCGGCTGGGCCGACGTTGTGGCCGACCGCACCGACGAGATCGCCCGTGAGATGTCGGACTTCCTTGGCAGGCTGAACGCGGATGTTCCCGCCAGCCCCTCACGCGAAGGCACCCACGCCGGCATCTCCTACCGCATCGTGGGTTCGGGCCCGGCGCTGGTCCTGTTGCCGTTCTTTCTCGCGCCGTCGCAATGGGCGCCGGCTGTGGCGCAGCTCGCGCGAACCTTCACCGTCGTCACGGTGGGCGGGCCCCATCTGGGCGGCGTCGCCGCCCTGGAAGATCGCGCCCGCGCGCCGACCTACCAGGCGATGTTCCGCACGCTGATCGACCTGATGCTCCCGGTGCCGGGCGAGGCGATCCTCGATGTCGGCTGCGGCGCCGGGTCGCTCGACCGCCTGCTGGCGCGCCGGCTGGGACCGGCCAGCGCGATCACGGCGATCGACGTGAACCCGTTTCTGTTGAGCGAAGCTGCCGCCCTCGCCAGGGCGGAGGGGGTCGACGGACGCATACGCTTCGCGCCCGGCAATGCCGAGGCGCTGCCGTTCGCCGACGAATCGTTCGACTGCATCTTTTCGATCACGGTGCTCGAGGAGTGCGCCGCCGACCGCGCGCTGGCCGAGATGGTGCGTGTGGCAAGGCCGGGCGGCCGGGTGGGCGTCGTCGTGCGATCGATCGACTTGCCGCAATGGTGGAGCGTCGCCGCCGCCGGCACGCTTTTGGACAAGATGGCGTCGCCGCCGCAATCGGTCGGCGCGACGGGAGTGGCCGACGCCAGCCTCTATCGTCGCGCCCGGAGGGCCGGGCTCGGAGATCTTAACTGCTTTCCGTTCCTGGTGACCCTCGACCGGCCCGACGGGCCGATCTGGCGCTATCGCGAGGACCATCTGCTGGCGCAGTTGACCGCCGAGGAAGCGACGACATGGCACGCCGCGCGCGACGCGGCGAATGAGCAAGGTCTGCTTTTCATGGCTCATCCGATGCACTGCGTCGTAGGGCACAAGCCCTTGCGGCGCTGACCCAAAAATCTGATAACGGAGAGCCCCAAACCGGAGGGACAGAATGACCTATACGCTAGAGCAATTGAGCGATGACATCCGCAAGGCCCTGAAGGCGGACTCAGGGATTGGTGGCAAGCAGGCGGTGTGCGGCCTGGTCTCCAAGGTCCTGCTCGACAAGGACTTCGTCGCCCGGCACCTGACCGCCGACCAGTGCCGGCCGCGCAAGGTGCTGTTCGAGGATCCGGACCTGGGCTTCTGCGTCTGCGGCCACGTCTATGAATCGGCGGCGCACGGTGGGCCGCACGATCATGGGTCGAGCTGGGCGATTTACGGCGTGGCGGTCGGCGATACCGAAATGACCGACTGGCGCATCGTCAAGAAGGGCGACGGCGAGAGCCCGACGCTGGTCGAGCCGGAGAAGGTCTATGTCATGAAGCCGGGTGACGCCCACCTCTACGACGTTGGCGCGGTGCACTCGCCCAAGCGCGACGGCCTGACCAAGCTGGTGCGCATCGAGGGCGCCAATCTGGACCGCATCAAGCGCTCCAACATCAAGGGGGCGGCATCGGCGAAGGTAGCGGCGGAGTAGCGCCGGGGGCGCGCCACTCCAGTGGCGCGTCTTTAGCTGCCTCAGAAGAAGGTCGCGCCGCTGGAGTGGCGCGCCCCCAGCATCAGCGCGGCACCGTCATCGCCGCGAGGTTCGATACATCGCCGCTCTTGTCGAGCGCCCACACCGCGTCGATCAGCGGTTTGATGTCGTGGGCCGGCCGCCAGCTCCTGGCTTCGTCCAAAAGCTTCTGCTCGATTTCCGCATCCTTCAGCGGGTTCGCCGAGCTGCCGCGCGCAGCCTCAGTCGAGACGCTGTGCTTCTTGCCGTCCTTGGTCCAGAAATCCATCTCGACGGCGATGGTCGAGATCGCAGGATCGCCCGCAACCTCGAACTTGCCACGCATGGCGCTGACGGCGGGATCGTTGACGCAGGCGTCG
>DATHNU010000392.1:0-5693 GCA_035485695.1 Reyranella sp.
GACTTGGAAAGGATATTGCGTAGCGAGTGAAGGGCAAAGAAAAACCCCGCCGAAGCGGGGTTTTACCAATGTTTTCAAGCCTTTGCAGCCTAGAGCTTATTGGCCGCCGACTGCCGCGCCATGAAGTTGTCGAGCGTATTCTCGACCACCCGGAACCACAGCACCTCCTCGGCCCGGAACTGCTTCCATTGCTCGTAGATCTTCTTGAAGCGGGCGTTCTTGGCCATTGTCTCGTCGTAGACCTGGTTGGCCGCGACGTACGACGCCTCCATCACCGCTGCGCTGAAGGGCGTGAGCTTGGTGCCCGACGCCACCAGTTCGCGCAGCGCCTTCGGGTTCTGCGCATCGTACTTGGAGAGCATCGCGGTGTGCGCCTTGGCGGCGGCCGCCTCGACGATCGCCTGGTAGTTCTTCGGCAGTTCGCCCCACTTGACGAGGTTCACGTAAGCCGAGAGCTGCGGACCGGCCTCCCACCAACCCGGGTAGTAGTAGTACTGCGCGACCTTGTTGAAGCCGAGCTTGAGATCGTCGTACGGACCGACCCATTCGGCGGCATCGATCGCACCCTTCTCAAGCGCCGGATAGATATCGCCGCCGGCGATCTGCTGCGGCACGACGCCCATCTTGCTCAGCACCTCGCCGGCAAAGCCCGAGGTCCGCATCTTGAGACCCTTGAGGTCGTCGACGGTCTTGATCTCCTTGCGGAACCAGCCGCCCATCTGGCCCCCGGTGTTGCCGCACGGCATGGCGTGGATGCTGTAGTCCTTGAAGAAGTCGGCCATCGCCTCGCGGCCGCCACCCCAGTTCATCCAGGCATCCTGCTGGCGCGCGTTCAGCCCGAACGGAATGGCGCAGTCGAGGGCGAACGTTGGGTCCTTGCCGACATAGTAGTAAGACGCGGTGTGGCCCATCTCGACGGTGCCGTTCTGCACCGCGTCGGCCACCTGCAGGCCAGGCACGATCTCGCCGGCGGCAAAGAGGCGGATCTGGAACTTGTTGTCGGTCGCGTCGGCGACATACTTGGCGAAGATTTCCGACGAGCCGAAGATCGTGTCGAGCGACTTGGGGAAGCTCGAGGCGAGCCGCCACTTGAGCTCGGGCGAGGATTGCGCGATGGCCGGTGCGGCAACAACCGCCGTGGCGGCGGTCGCCGCCGCGCCGATGCCGGCTGAGCGGATGAACTTGCGACGTTGCATTGAACCAAAGACTCCGGAAATGAGCGGGATTGCGCGGGCTTATGGCACGCGCTCCCCAGCGGCAAAAGGTTCGACGCATGAACAATAAAGCGAGCGCCAATGCGCCGATTGCAATGCGGTACCGCCACGCTTCGTGCAGAAACAGTAAGCCACGAAGAAGGCGCGCGCGCTATGCTAACCGAGCGGATACCGTCGCACCAGGAAGAGCACCCCATGAAGATCCCGGGCGTGTCTGTCGAAGAGGCCCCCTTCGTTCCGCTCGCAGTCGTACCGGTCGACACGGCCATTCCGGTCTTCATCGGCTATACCGAGAAGGCGATCGACCCTGAAGGCTGCCCGCTTGCCAATGTGCTCCAACGCATCGAGTCCCCTGCGGACTATGAGCAATTCTTCGGCGGCGCCTACCGGGAGACGTTGTATGTCGATGTCACCCAGGCGGCAGGGGCGCCGGCGGTCGCCCGCTTCGTCGATGCGCCCGCGGGCACCATTCCCGCACCGACCCTCACGATGCTGGCGGCGTCCTCGCCAGTGCCCTTCTTTCTTCCCAGCTTCCTGCTCCACTACAGCGTGGCGCTCTTCTATGCCAACGGAGGCGGGCCTTGCTTCGTCTTTTCGGTTGGCCCCTATGCCTTCCGCGATGGCGCGCCCGACATAAGCAGCGCGGCGCTCGAAGGCGCGTTTCCAATCCTCGAAGCCCACGTCGGCCCGACGCTCATCGTGATACCGGACGCGTGCCGGCTTTCGCTCACGGCAGTTTCGACCGACATCCAGACCGTGGCCGACATCGCAACTGCCGCGCTGGCCCACTGCCGCAAAATGCAAGACCGCTTCGCCATCATCGACGTTCCGGTCTCGCAGGCGGCCATCGTCCCAGGTGCGGCGTCGACCGTGCTGGAGGCCGACATCGGCTTCCGCTCCCACCTGACCGACGATGTCGAACAACTCAAATATGGCGCGGCCTATTATCCCTATGTGCAGAGCCTGCTGCCCTATGTCACCAGCCCGGACAATGTTCACGTCACGTCGACACTCTATGAAGGCACGCTGGCCAGCGCCCAGACTACGCATCCCGATGTCTACGACGCGGTCAACCGCCTGGTCGGCGAGACGCAGGCGCTGTTGCCGCCCGG
Source organism: Reyranella sp. (assembly GCA_035485695.1). Classification (GTDB taxonomy): domain Bacteria; phylum Pseudomonadota; class Alphaproteobacteria; order Reyranellales; family Reyranellaceae; genus Reyranella. The sequence continues at coordinate 2,327 of DATHNU010000392.1, forward strand.
CGGAGTGGTCGCCGGCTATTATGCACGGGTCGACTCCATCAGGGGCGTTTGGACGGCCCCTGCCGGCGGTGTCCCCATCGAAGCGGTGGCTGGCCCCATCATCAACGTTACCGACGCTTTCGGCGAAATCCTCGGCAGCGACCCGAGCGGCAAATCGATCAACGTCATCCGCTCAATCACCGGGCGCGGCACGTTCATCTGGGGGGCCCGCACGCTGGCCGGCAACGACGGCGACGATCGATATGTGAACGTGCGGCGCTTCCTCATCTTCGTCGCGCAATCAATCGAGAAGGCGACGGCCCGGTTCGTGTTCGAGGTCAACGATGCCGACACCTGGACGAGCGTGCGTGGCATGACCGATAATTTCCTTGCCACGTTGTGGAGAACGGGCGCGCTGGCGGGCAACAAGCCAGAGCAAGCGTTCACCGTGGCCGTCGGGCTGGGCACGACGATGACGCCGCAGGACATCCTCGACGGCAAGATGATCGTGGTGATCGGCGTCGCCGTGGTGAGGCCGGCCGAATTCATTGTCCTCCGCATCGGCCAGTGGATGCCCAAGCCTTGAAGTGGCCGTCGAGCGGCGACAGCGTCAACGCGTGAGCAACAGGGCGAGCGCCAATGTGCCGATTGCAATGCGGTACCAGGCGAAGACGCCAAAGCCGTGCCGGCTGATGAAGCGTACGAAGGCGCCGACCACGATCAGGGCAGAGACGAATGCCGTGAAGAAGCCGATCGCGATCAGGCCGCTGCCATGCCAGTCGAGCGTCGACCAGTTCCTGTAGAGATCGTAGACCGCGGCCCCGATCATGGTGGGGATGGCGAGGAAGAACGAGAATTCGGCCGCCGCCGCGCGGTCCACGCGAAAAACCCGCGCCGCCATGATGGTCGAGCCCGACCGCGACACGCCGGGGATCATGGCCAGGCACTGGCAGACGCCGACGAACAGCGCGGTCTTGAGGTCGATATCATCGACCGACTTGATGCGCGGTCGCTGCGCAAAGCGCTCGATGATCAGGATGGCAAAGCCGCCGACGATCAGCGCGACCGCCACGATGACCGGACTTTCCAGCATCGCCTTGATGTATTTGTGCGCGGCGACGCCCACGACCGCGGCCGGCAGGAAGGCGACGATGATCGCCGTCGCGAACCGCATGGCCAGCGGTTCACGCCGCAGCACACCCGTCACGGTCCCCCAGATCTTGGCGCGGTAGAGAACGCAAACGGCCAGGATGGCGCCGAGCTGGATCACGATCTCGAAGACCTTGCCGGGCGGTCCCTGGAAATGCAGCACCTCCTCGGCGAGGATGATGTGGCCGGTCGACGATACCGGCAGGAATTCGGTGACGCCCTCGACCAGCCCGATCAGCACCGTCTTCCAGATCAGCGTCAGGTCCATGTCGATCAATCCTTGAAGCGCTTGGCGCGCGGCCAGCCTTTTTCGGGCATGCGCCCGGCTTGAGCGCGTTCGCCGCGCCAGAATTTCAATTCGCCGGCCGGGATGATCCGGTTGGCCCACGGCAGGCCGTCCTCGAGCCGGAAGGCCTGCGCGTCGGACAGCCGGTCGCCCTTGGATTTCTGCAGCAGAACGCCACGGCCACGGTCCATCTCGGGGACCTGATCGAGCGGGAAGATCAAGAGCTTGCGGCCTTCACTCAGCGCCGCGATCGAGTCGGCATTCTCGGGCACGACGGCGAAGGCCTGGGCCTTCTCCTTGTCGGCGAGGTTCAACACCTGCTTGCCGTTCTTGGTCTGCGCCACGACCTCGTCTTCCGGCACGACGAAGCCGCGGCCGGCGTCGGATGCCACGAGGAACTTGCGGCCGCCCTTCAGCACCTCGAGCTGCACGATGTCCTGCTCGTTGCCGAGCTCGATCATCAGGCGGATCGGCTCGCCGTGACCGCGCGCGCTGGGCAGCCTGTCGCAGCCTAGGGTGTAGAAACGGCCGTTGGTGGCGAACACCAGCACTTTGTCGATCGACTGGGCGTGGATGGCGAAGCGCGGGCCATCGCCTTCCTTGTACTTGAGCTCGGCCACGGCCTTTTCGTCGAGATGGCTCTTGGCAGCCCGGATCCAGCCCTTTTCGGAACAAACGACCGTGATCGGCTCGCGCTCGACGAAATCCTCGACCGCATGCTCGATCTCGGCCGGGGCATCGGCGAGCTCGGTGCGGCGCCGGCCGAGCTCGGTCTTGCCGCCGAACTTGCGCTTGGTCTCCTGGACCTCCTCGGAGATCTTCGCCCACTGAAGCTTCTCGTCCTTCAAGAGCGCGCGCAGGTCCTTGCGTTCAGCGGAGAGTTTCTTGTGCTCGCCCTTGATCTCGAACTCCTCGAGGCGGCGCAGCGCGCGCAGGCGCATGTTGAGGATCGCTTCGGCCTGCAAGTCGGTGAGCTTGAAGGCCTTGATCATCTTGGGCTTGGGCTCGTCCTCCTCGCGGATGATCTTGATCAGCTTGTCGAGGTTCAAATAAGCGATCAGGTAGCCGTCGAGGATCTCCAGCCGCCGCTCGATCTCGGCCAGCCGGAAGGTCGAGCGCCGCACCAGCACGTCGCGCCGATGGTCAAGGAAGGCCTGCAGCGCCTCGCGCAGATCCATGACGCGGGGCGTGTTGTCCTTGTCGAGGACGTTGAGGTTGAGCGGAAAGCGGATCTCGAGGTCGGTCTGCTTGAAGAGCTGCTCCATCAGGAGCTCGGCCGGGACGTTGCCGGTGCGCGGCTCGAGCACGATGCGCACATCGTCGGCCGACTCGTCGCGCACGTCCTCGAGGATCGGCAGCTTCTTGGCGTTGATGATCTCGGCGATGCGCTCGATCAGCTTGCCCTTCTGGACCTGGTAGGGGATCTCGGTGACGATGATTCGGTACTGGCCGCGCGGCAGCTCCTCGACTTGGTAGCGCGCGCGCAGCCGGAAGGCGCCGCGGCCGGTCTTGTAGGCCTCGAGCATCGAGTCGCGCGGTTCGACCAGCACGCCGCCGGTCGGGAAGTCCGGCCCCTTGACCAGGTCGACCAAGGTGTCGATGCGGGCGTTGGGCGTCCTGATCAGGTGCAGCAGCGCGTCGCACAGCTCGCCGGCATTATGCGGCGGGATCGAACACGCCATGCCGACAGCGATGCCGGCCGCGCCATTGGCCAAAAGGTTGGGGAAGCCGCCGGGCAGGACGACCGGCTCCTCGGTCGAGCCGTCGTAGTTGGGCCGGAAGTCGACGGCATTCTCGTCGATGCCGGCCAGCAGCGCCTCGGCGACTTCGGTGAGTCGCGCCTCGGTGTAGCGCATGGCGGCAGGGTTATCGCCGTCGATATTGCCGAAATTGCCCTGCCCTTCGATCAGCGGATAGCGGGCGGCGAACTCCTGGGCGAGGCGCACCAGGGCG
>DATHNU010000393.1:0-4538 GCA_035485695.1 Reyranella sp.
TGAATACGACCTGCAACAGGCGGGCATCATGCCGCTTCCGCTGGAGGCCATCATCCCCCGCTACCGCTTCGCGTTAAGCGACTACATTCTGGGGCCCAACGACTATCACCCCAACGCACGAGCCCATCGGCTCATCGCCGAATTCATCCTGCGAGAAATCAAGCCGGACCATTGAGCCGACGGGCAGAGTCGTGATCCGGGCCGGTCTGCCCGGGCTCAAAAGACAACGGCGGGACCTGAGGCCCCGCCGTATCTCGAAATTCCTGTGCCGCTGGTGCTAGCGGACGACCGTGATCTTGATGGCGGTTTGAATGCTGAACACCGTCGTCACGGGGTCGCCAGGCTTCAACGTCCTGAGCGCCGCCACCCCCTCCTCGGTGCGGATCTGCGGTGTCTGCAGGACCTCACCGCTGGACGGATTGACGATGTCGATGGTGTAGAGCGTCGGATCGGTCTTCACCACCATGCCCGACATCTCCATCAGCCGGATCTGCTGCTCGCTGTCGGGAAGGCCTTCGGCCCGCGCGCCGCTGGCCACCATCGCCTTGGCCCTCGCCGAGGTCTCGGGCGTGGTCCGGGCGATCAGGAAGTCGATATAGTCGTACCACTGGACGTCGACGATCTGGCCGACCCGGAGCCCCGCCGCCAGACCGGTCGTCTCTTTCGTACCGCCCGGCGCGTAGTTGATGACCAGGTCGGCAGCCTTCAGCTTCACGCGGCCGAGATCCTCCCACACGATGACCAGCCCGCGGGTGGCCGGATCGAGGCTATGGATCGTCCCGCGCTTGAAATTCTGATAGCGCAACCCGACCACCGGCTTGCCCTGCTGCGCCACTACCGGCAGCGCCCCGCCGACCAGCGCGCTGCCGGCAACCGCCGACAGCCCGGCCAGCATCAATATCCTACGACGACTTGAATTGACCATGATGAATTCTCCCGCTCACTGGTTCTACTGGACGACGATCTGGACGCGACGGTTGCTCTCCATCTTCGTCTGATCCGGGGTCGCGACCAGCAGCCCCTCTTCGCCCTTGCCGTTGACTGTGATCGCCCCGACCGATACGCCGCTCGCCACCAAGGCCGCCTTGACGGCCTGGGCGCGCCGCAGCGACAGCGCCATGTTGTAGGCTGGCGAACCGTCGGTGTCGGTAAAGCCCGTCACGGTCACCGTCGAGTTGGCCATCGACTTCGCGATGCCTGCGGCCTCGGCCACGGTCGACGCCGCCTTGTCGTTCAACGTCGCGCTGTTGGTGTCGAAGAACACCATCCAGTACTTCATCGGCAGCGGCGCCGGCGGCGGCGCCGGGTTCGCTTGTTGCGGCGCCTGATCGCACGCCGCCACGGCAAACGCGATCGCAACGATCGCCAACAGACTCCTGATCATGTGATAGCCCCCGCTAGGTAGACAGTGGAACGGTGTGATGACGCACACCACGGCTCGTCGGTCGTCACGATGCCTTATGCTCGACGGTGAACATTCGCTCTGGTTGACTGGACTCCCTTCAGCACAACGGCATCCAACGGCGTAACGATTCAGTTTCAAAGGGTGAGGGTGCGGAGGCAACGGCGGCAAGAGCCAAGAGACTGCCGACCAGCTGGTACATTGCTTTCGCGGTTCTCGCTAAGACGGGGGCGCTATTGTCCGCGCCGATTTTTTCAGTCTAGCGAAGGCCCGTATCTTCTCCGTATTGCAGCGCCGGAGATTTGTGTCGTCTGTGTCGCGCCCCTATTTGGGCCCGAGCATGCCCGCCGACCTCAGCCGGGCGATGCCTTCGCCGTCGTAGCCGATCTCCGCCAGCACCTCGTCGTTGTGCTGGCCGATCTCCGGCGGATCGGAGACAAGCGGCGGCCGCCAACCCAGCATCTGGAACGGCAGCAGCGGCAGGCGGGTCTGCACGCCGCCCGGTAAGGTCGTGGGCGCGAGCGAGCCGTTGGCCAGAAGATGCGGATTGTCGAACAGGTCCTGCGGCCGGGCGACCGGCGCGAAGGAGATGTCGGCCTCCAGGCATAGCCGCTCGAGTTCCTCCTTGGCGTAGCGCTTGAACACCTCGGCGACTTTGGGCACCAGCCACGGGCGCGCCTCGATGCGCTGGTTGTTGGTGGCGAGCCTCGGATCGGCAGCGAGATCGGGCTGCTTGAAGAATTCGCAGAAGCGTTTCCACTGGCCATCGCTGGTGATGCCGATGAAGACCTGCTGCCCGTCCGCCGTATCGAAGATCTCGTAGACCGCCCACGAGCTCACGCGCTCGGGCATGGGCGGCGGCGGCGTGCCGTTGATGGCGGTGATGGCGAGGTGCTGGCCCATCAGGAACACCACCGATTCGAAAAGCGCGCTTTCGACCAGCCCGCCCTTGCCGGTGCGATCGCGTGTCTTGAGCGCCAGCACCGTGCCGAAGGCGCCGAACATGCCGCCCACGATGTCGACGACCGACGTGCCGGCGCGCAAAGGCCGTCCCGAGGGGCCGGTCATGTAGGCGAGGCCGCCCATCATCTGCACGACTTCGTCCAAAGCCGGCCGTTTCTCGTAGGGTCCGGGCAGGAAGCCCTTCAGCGCGCAATAGACCAGCCGTGGGTTGATCTTCTCGAGATGCTCCGGCCCCAGCCCGCGCTTGGCCATCGAGCCCGGCGCGAAATTCTCGATCATCACGTCGGCCGATTGCAGGAGCTTGACCAGGACCGCCCTGCCCTCGGGCGCATCGGCGTCGAGCGCCAGGCTCTTCTTGTTGCGGTTGAAGTAGCCGAAGAAGCCTGCGCCGAAGCCGCGCAGCTTGCGCGTGCGGTCGCCGTCGACCGGCTCGACCTTGATCACCTCGGCGCCGAGATCGGCCAAGATCATGCCACAGGAGGGCCCGAGGATGGTGTGCGTGAGTTCGACGACGCGGACGCCTTTGAGAGGCGGTTCAAACAGTAAGGTCATGGGGAAGCCAATACAGCATTGACCTCACCATGAGGAGGCGCTTCATGATTCATGCTCCTCTCCCCCGCTAGGGGGAGAGGACGGGTGAGGGGGTTGCACACGTCGATACCCCCTCACCTAGCCTCTCTCCCCCTAGCGGGGGAGAGGAACATGAAGGGTGCGCGTCCCTAAGGGACATTCCTCAAGATGAGACGTGCCAGCTGTCGATGTCCTTGGTGAGCGGCAAGCCGGCAGCCTCGCCCAGCACTTGGTGGCCCATCCCCGCGCCGACCAGGAACGCTTCCTGATGCGGCAGGGCGTGGGCCTTCAGCAGGGCGCGGATGGTCGGGCCGTCATGGCCCCAGCCAATCGCCTCGACCTTGCCGTCAAAGGCACGGTTGAGGATCGCCAGGAAATCGGCACGCTCGGCCTCCGAAAGGCCCGGCACGGCGTCGATATCGCCCAGGACGAACAGCCGGCCGCGGAACTTCGCGACAAGGGCGGCCACGGAATTGCGCGCCTCGACGATGATTTCGCGATTGGGGCCGCGACGCACGCGGGCCGCCAGCGACAGCGGCAGCACGGCGGCGCCGAGATAGGCGCCCGAATCCATGAGTGCCGCGGTCAATTCCCTGTAGGTGATGCCCAGCCGCTCGGCGCGCTTCAGCCGCATCATCGCCACTTCCGGCTTGGGGGTCTTCCAGGCCTTGGCGGCGGCGCGGCGCCAAACCCAGGCCTCCCACGACATGTCGAAAGTCGGCCCGTTATTGTGGCCGATGCCTGGCCTGCGCAGCAGGGCCTCGACATTGGCATGCCGGACCCCTAGACGGTCGAAACGATCACCCATAACGGTATTCTAACGCAAACTTGATGCCGAAATCGAGGAGTGGAACGTGGACGATTTCCAGGTCGATGTCTTGGTGGTGGGCGCGGGCAACGCGGCGGCCTGTGCCGCCCTGGCGGCGCGCGACAAGGGCGCCTCGGTGGCCATGCTGGAGGCCGCCCCCGAAGAGGAACGCGGGGGCAACAGCACCTACACCGCAGGCGCCATGCGGGTGGTGTTCCACGGTGTCGACGACCTGGTCCAGCTCTATGACCTCACGCCGGACGAAAAGCGCGACGTCGATTTCGGCAGCTACTCGGCCGACCAGTTCCTCGACGACATGGGCCGCGTGACCAACTACCGCTGCGACCCCGAGCTGACCGATATCCTGATCGGCCGCAGCTTCGAGACCCTGAAATGGATGCGCTCCAAGGGCGTGCGCTTCCAGCCGAGCTACGGAAGGCAGGCCTTCAAGGTGAACGGCAAGTACAAGTTCTGGGGCGGCCTGGCGGTCGAGGCCTGGGGCGGCGGCCCGGGCTTGGTCGATCTCGAGCACAAGGCTGCCATCAAGGCCGGCATCCCGATCCACTACCAGACACCGGCGGTGTCGCTGATCGAGGAGGACGGCGTGGTACGCGGCGTCGTCGCCCGCCACAAGGGGCGCAAGGTCAGGATCGGCGCCAAGGCCGTCGTGCTGGCCTGCGGCGGCTTCGAGAGCAACGCCGAGATGCGCACGCGCTATCTTGGACCCACCTGGGACCTCGCCAAGGTGCGCGGCACGCGCTTCAACACCGGCGCCGGCATCAACATGGCGCTGGC
>DATHNU010000394.1:0-4195 GCA_035485695.1 Reyranella sp.
CATCACCTGCTTGGGCTTGATCCATTGCGATATGGCGAAGGCGGCATCCTTCGGGCTCATCACGAAGTGGCCGCCGATCGGGATCAGCACGAGGTCGGGCTTGTAATACTCGGCGATGAACTTCATGTCGCTGAACAGGCCGGAATCGCCCATGTGCCAGATCTTGAAGCCGTTCTCGAGCTCGATGATGAAGCCGACGGGCTCGCCGCCAGGGTAGCTGCCTTCCTTGCCCGTCGCCGGGTCCTTCAGCACCATTTCCGACGAATGCTCGGCATGGACCTGGGTGATCTTGACGCCATCGAACGGCTGGATGGTGCCCGACTTGTTCATGCGTATCGAGAGAGCCGGCGGCAGGATGCCCAGCACCTGCAGCGTCTGGCCCATGCCGGCGGTGCCCAGCACCGGCGCGTTGTTCTTCTTCGCGAGTTCGACTGAATCGCCGAAATGGTCGCCGTGGCCGTGCGTGACCAGGATCAGGTCGATCTTGCCGAGCTTGTCGAGATCCTTGTACTCCGGCGGCGTCTTGGGATTTCCCGTGAGCCACGGGTCGATCATGATCACCTTGCCGCCGGGCGTTGTGAGCTTGAACGCCGACTGGGCGAACCATTGCAGCTCGGTCTTGCCTTGCGCGTGTGCGGCGCCGGCTGCCAGCAGCAGACCGACGATGACGAATGAGAAGAGACGACCCAGCATGCAGCGCTCCCGATTACGGTTTTGCCGAACCTACCACGGTTTTTCAGGGCGGAAGTTGTCGCTTTTCCATGAGCCGTTAATCGCCCACGATGCAGTGCAACATTCAAAAGGGGAGTTGGCCTGCCGATGAGCATCAAGGGCAAAGCCTACATTGCCGGCATCTACGAGCATCCGACGCGGCTGGCCACGGACATCTCGCTGTCGCAGATCCACGCCCAGGTGGCCAAGGGGGCGCTGGAAGACGCGGGCCTCACCAAGGATGATGTCGACGGCTATTTCTGCGCCGGCGACGCGCCCGGCCTGGGGCCGATGTCGATGGTCGAGTACATGGGGCTGAAACCCCACCACGTCGATTCGACGGATACCGGCGGCTCGTCCTACCTGCTGCATGTCAGCCACGCCGCCCAGGCGATTGCGGCGGGCAAGTGCAAGGTCGCGCTGATCACCTTGGCCGGCCGGCCGCGCGCTGACGGCATGGCGACCGGCACGGTGCCGCGCAGCCGCGGCGGCACGCCGACGCCCGACGAGCCCTTCGAGTTTCCCTACGGGCCGACGGTGGTGAACATGTACGCCATGTGCGCCATGCGCCACATGTACGAGTTCGGCACGACGTCCGAGCAGCTCGCCTGGATCAAGGTCGCCGCCTCGCACCACGCGCAATACAACGAGCATGCGCTGCTGAAGGACGTGGTCACGGTCGAGCAGGTGGTGAACTCGCCGATGATCTCCGACCCGCTGCACCGGCTCGACTGCTGCGTCATCACCGACGGCGGCGGCGCCATCGTCGTGGTGGCGCCGGAGATCGCGGCCAAGCTCAAGCGGCCCAAGGTCAAGCTGATCGGCGCCGGTGAATTCGTGAAGACCCAGATGGGCGGCAAGGTCGATCTCACCTACTCGGGCGCGCGTTTCAGCGGTGCGACGGCCTGCGCCGAGGCCGGCGTGAAGCCCAGCGACATGAAATACGTGTCGATCTACGACAGCTTCACCATCACCGTGCTGATGCAGCTCGAAGACCTGGGCTTCGCCGAGAAGGGCAAGGGCGGCAAGCTGGTGGCCGACGGCAATTTGATTTCGGGCACGGGCAAGCTGCCCTTCAACACCGACGGCGGCGGGCTCTGCAGCAACCATCCGGGCAACCGCGGCGGCTTGACCAAGGTGCTGGAGGCCGTGCGCCAGCTGCGCGGCGAGGCGCATCCCAAGGTACAGGTGAAGAACTGCGATCTCGCGCTGGCGCACGGCACGGGCGGATCGCTCGGCCTGCGCCACGGCAGCGCCACCGTCATTCTGGAAAGGGAGTAGATCATGGCCGACACCAAGGAGCGCAAGCTGCCGGCGCCTTCCGTGAGCCAGGAGACGCAGGCCTACTGGGATGCCGCCGCCAAGGGCAAGCTTCTCGTGCGCAAATGCACGAGTTGCGGCCAGCTCCACCATTATCCGCGCACCATCTGTCCGTTCTGCTTCAGCGACAAGACCGAATGGATCGAGGCGTCGGGCAAGGGCACGATCTATTCCTACAGCGTCATGCGCCGCGCCCCGGTGCCCTATGCCATGGCCTATGTGACCCTGGCCGAGGGCCCGCGCATGGTGACCAACATCGTCGACTGCGACTTCGACAAGCTCGCATGCGAGCAGGCGGTGAAGGTGGTCTTCAAGCCGACCGACGGCGGCCCGCCGCTGCCGATGTTCACGCCGGTCTAGGCCGGGGACCCACAAACGTCCTCTACTCGGACCGGACGCAAGGACGTCCGCTCCCGGGCTGAAGGCGGCCTTCGGCAGTGGGCATGCACAGGCCCTTGAAACGGCCTCTAACCTGGTGTCCTGGGTCAGAAGTTCGTCCGATCAATTCGAGAGGCTGCATCGCCAAACCAGGTGTCATCCCGAGCGCAGCGAGGGACCTTTAAGGCCCCAGTAAAAGGTCCCTCGCTGCGCTCGGGATGACAGCGTGCGGGATCAAGCGCCAAGTGCAAGTCCCACGAACTTCCGAATCGGGACACTAGATTGGGCGGCGATCTGAAGCAGATCCTACGCTGCCCTCTGACCTCGGTTCAGCGGAGGGGCGGAGCCAAACGGGCGTCTGCGGGTCGCAATTGACGTCCTAGTACGATTGTACTAATTTTAGTATATGCGTGCTAAAGCCAAACCTGTTCCAGCGAAGAACCGGTCGTTCGCCGAGACTGCGCGCCGCGCGCAGATCGTCGACTGTGCGATCGACACGATCGCTGAAGTGGGATTTGCCAAGGCCTCGGTCGACCAAATCGCCAAGCGGGCCGGCGTCAGCAAGGGCGTCATCACCTATCACTTCCCAAACAAGGAGGAGATTGTGGACGCGATAGTCGAGAAGGTGATGGCCGAGGGCCGCACCTATATGGAGCCGCGCATCATGGCCGAGACGTCAGCGGCCGGACGATTGCGCGCCTATATCGAATCCGACCTGGAATTCATCGACGCCTATCGCAAGTCACTGATCGCCCTCGTTGAGATCGCGATGAGCGCGCGCCGTGCCGACGGCAGCCTGGTCATCGGTCCCGAATCGCTCGTCCAGCGCGCCGCGAACCTCGAAGAGTTGCTGCGCGCTGGTCAGCGATCCGGTGAATTCCGCCGCTTCAATACGCGCGTGATGGCGCTGACAATACTCCAGGCCATCGACGGCGTGCCACCCTTGTTGGCACGCGAGCCCGACCTTGACGTCAAGCTGCATGCCAAGGAGCTGGCAACAGTCTTCGCCCTCGCCACTCGGAAGCTATCCTCGTGAGTCCTCTTCCCGCGGCCGGCGCGCGCGAGGTGAGCTTCGACTATCTGCGCGCCTTCATTGTCCTCCTGGTGCTACTGCATCATTCGGTGCTGGCATATGCGGTCCTGTGGCCTGCGCAACCGCGCACCTTCAGAATCTTGCCTGCGCCGATCGTTGATCCCCAACGTTGGGTCGGGTTCGACGTTCTAGCCGCCTTCAACGACACGTTCTTCATGGCGCTTATGTTCCTGCTCTCGGGCCTCTTCGTCTGGCCAAGCCTCGAGCGCAAGGGAGGCGCGAAGTTCCTGCGCGATCGGATTTTACGACTGGGCGTCCCGTTCTTAATCGTCGCGGGAATCCTGATGCCGCTCGCTTACTATCCATCTTATGCGGTAACTAGCGCCGAGCCCGGCTTCCTCGCTTACGCTCGCGCCTGGCTGTCGCTTGGCTTTTGGCCCAGCGGTCCCGCCTGGTTCATCGGGCTGCTGCTCGTGTTCGATGCCGCCGCAGCCGGGATTTATGTGCTCCGGCGCCGCTGGACGCCGAATGCGCAGGCCCCGCGGCATCTCGGCGTGTATGCCGGCCCGTTCGCATTCGTTGCGATTCTCTTCGTCGTTTCAGCGCTGGTCTATGTCCCGATGGAATTGGTCTTCGGCGCAGACAATTGGGTTACGCTCGGTGCCTTTTCATTTCAGGCGAGCCGTCTGTTGCTCTATGCGACCTACTTTCTGGCCGGTATCCAGATGGGCGCCTTTGGCATCCAGTCTGGCA
>DATHNU010000395.1:0-7071 GCA_035485695.1 Reyranella sp.
GTTTGCCTGGTTTTAATGATACTTCGAGTTATGTTCGGACAACTTGATTAGTTTGTCCGAACAAAATATCGTCGGCAAGGCCGAGTCTAAGATTGCCTCGGGCGCAATTCACGCGAGGTATCTTGATGGACACCGAGCAGCTCAATGAACGTGGCCTGAAGCGGCGCAAGGAGATGTTCGGCAGCGCATCTGTCGAGCAGCGCATGAAGGCGCTGGGCGAATTCGGCAAGCCGCTGCAGCAGATCATCAACGCCTATGCCTATGGCGATATCTGGAGCCGGCCCGGTCTGCCCCTCAAGATCCGCAGCTTGGTCATGATCGGGATGATGGCAGCGAGCAACCATCCGGCGGAGCTTCGAGTCCATCTCCGTGGCGCGCTCGCCAACGGCTGCACGCCGGAGGAAATTCGGGAAGTGCTCCTGCAGGTCGCCCTATATTGCGGCATTCCCGCCTCGCTGCAGGCCCATCATGCCGCGCTGGAGGTGCTGGGAGCGTCGAGCGGAAATCCGGGCGGCCAGAGCGGGGAATAGCTGCCGTGCGTCCGGTAAGGTGAAAATGGAGCGACGTCCTGCCAAGAAATCAGCGCCGCGCTACCGGGTAATCGCCGACGTGCTGCTCGAAGAGGTCGGAAAGGGACGCTACCCCCCAGGGAGCCTGCTGCCGACCGAAGCCAAGCTATGCGAGCGGTTCGATGCCAGCCGGCATACGGTGCGCGAGGCGCTGCGCGTTATCACGCAGAAGGGTCTCATCACTCGCCGGCCGCGGGCGGGATCGCTGGTCATCGCGTCGGAGCAGCCGACCGTGTTCACGCACAGCGTCGGCTCCCTGAACGAGTGGTTGAGCTACCCGAACGACACCTTCCGTGACACATTCGAGGCGAAGGAGATTGTGGCGGGGCGCGAACTCTCGTTACTACTCAAATGCTCCGCCGATACGCGCTGGTATTGCATCAGCTCGATTCGCCGGTTCCACGACCTCGACATGCCGCTTGCCTGGACCGACATCTACGTCGATCCCAAATACGCCTCCGTCGTGAAACGTCGGGATCACGGCCGGACGCCGGTCCATCAACAGATCGAGAAAATGTTTGGCGTTGTGATCGGGCGAGCTCAGCTCGAGATCTTTCCGAGCGCTGTATCACCCAAGCATGCGCGTGCCCTCAAGGTCGAACCGCACTCGCCGGCGATGACGATCATCCGGCGTTACATTGGACCGCGCGGCGACAATTTCGAGACCACGGTCACCATCCATCCAGAGAATCGCTACACCTTCACGATGGACCTGCACCGCGAATTCAAACCGTTTCGGTAGGGAGCGAGGCGGGCATGGCGAGGCCGATCGAGACTTCTAGCAAAGAGGCCGCGCCGGTGCGCATCGTCGATGCCCATCATCACGTCTGGCGGCGGTCCGATCTGGCCTGGCTGTCCGGGCCGATGCAGCCGCGGATCTTCGGCCCCTACGAGCCGATCCGCCGCGATTTCACGATCGAGGAATATCTCGCCGACGCCCGGCCTGCCGGCGTCGTGAAGTCGGTCTATGTGCAGACCAACTGGCCGGCGGGCGGCGAAACCGACGAGGCGGCATGGATCCAGTCTGTTTCGGATCGGAACGGTTTCCCGCAGGCCTTCGTCGGGTATGCCGACCTGGCATCGCCTGCCCTCGAGGCGACGCTCGACGCCCTTATGAAGCATCGCGGCCTGCGCGGCATCCGCCAGCAGCTCCATTGGCATGAAAATGCGGCTTATCGCTTTGCTTCACGACCTGACCTGATGAACGACGCCACCTGGCGGCGCGGCCTCGGCGAGGTCGCCAAGCGGAAGCTGTTATTCGAGCTCCAGATCTTCGCCAGCCAGATGACGGACGGCGCACGGTTGGCGCGTGATTTTCCCGATCTCGAATTCGTGCTGCTCCATGCCGGCATGTTGGAAGACACCAGCGCGGCAGGCTGGTCGATCTGGCGGGCCGGGATGAAATTGCTGTCGGCCTGCCCGAACGTCAGCGTCAAGCTGTCGGGCCTCGGCACATTCTCGCATCGCTGCGATGCCGCGTTGTGGCGGCCGGTGATAGAGGAGACGCTTGTCTTGTTCGGACCGCAGCGCTGCCTGTTCGGCAGCAATTTCCCGATCGTGAAGTTGTGGACCGACTATCGATCGATCGTCGCGGCGGTGAACGGGGCGCTTTCCGGGTTGAACGACGCCGAGCGAGACGCGGTGTTCTGCGCCAATGCCATGAGGCTCTATCGTCTCTAGGGTAGAACGTGGCCGCTTGTTCGGACAACTTGACTAGTTTGTCCGTACAAAATACCGTCGCCGCAGACAAGCAAAAGGGCCTTGGCGCAGGCGGTCGAGCGGCCGTACGCGAAACGAGGCTTCGCAGTCGTGGGAAGAAGCGCGGCGATGATCTCTCCGACATCGCATCGAGCTTGACGGGAGGCGGACATGACGAAATCCGTGACAAACAGGGCGGCGTCACGCGCTGCGGGACAGACGCGGCGCGGCATGCTGCGCGGTCTCGGCGCGGCGGGAATCGGCGCAGCGGCAGTGGCACCATTGGGGCGGCGGGTCATGGCGCAGGCCAAGGCGCCGGTCAAGATCGCCTTCTGGACCTTCGACAATCCGCAGCAGCGGCCGTGGCTGCACAAGCGCATCAAGCTCTTCATGGAGAAGAATCCAAACGTCACCGTCGATTTCCAGTGGTTTCCGTTCGGCGATCTGGGCAAGAAGCTCAGCGTCGGCTTTGCTACCGGCACTGCGCCGGAAGGCTTCGTCAGCCAGGATTGGTTCATGCCGACGTGGCTCGACAAGAACCTGCTGGCGCCGATCGACGTGCAGCGTCTGGGCTATGCCTCGCTGCCGGCTTTCACCGACGATTACGCGCCGGCCTTCGTCGCGGGCGCCGTCCAGGACGGCAAGGCGTACGGCTATCCCTTGTGGTTCTACGGCTACACCAACCTGCTCAACACCAAGCACTTCAAGGAAGTCGGCCTCGATCCCGACAAGGATTGGCCGCAGACCTGGGAGCAGCTCGGCGAGGTGGCGAAGCGGCTGACCCTCAAGGAGGGCGACAAGTTCACCCGCCAGGGGTTCAAGTTCGCCATGCACGCCGCCGCCTGGACGGTAATCCAGTTCAATCCCATCCTGATCGGCGCGGGCGGCGCCTGGTTCGACAAGGACGGCAAGTGCACGATCAACAACGAGGCCGGCATCAAGGCCATGACGGTGCGGGCCTCGATCGCCAAGAAGTACGGTGCGGAGGATCCTGCCGATACCATCGCCACCAATCCGCTGCCCCAGCTCGACTGGTTCAAGGAGCGGTGCTCGATGTTCTTCTGCCATCCGCTGCCGCCGGTGCTCATCGAGGCGCAGAATCCGACGATGGCGAAGGAAGGCTACTCCCGGCCCGTCCAGTATCCCGGGTTCAAGGCCGGCGCGGGCAACTCGACGACCTATGGCTTCAACCTCGTCATCAACGCCCGCGCGTCGAAGGAGAAGCAGGAGGTCCTGCACGACCTCTACAAGTTCATGATGAGCGATCCGCTCGACTGCTGGAAGGATACCGCGCCGTTCACGCTCGCGCGCAAGAGCGGCTGGGTCGACGATCCGCAGGTCAAGGGCTTCCCCTACGTCAAGGAGATCATCCGCTCCCGGGACGAAGGCCTGCCGCTGCCGCGCTCGCTGGTATACAACGAGATGGCCGACGCGCTGCATCGCTGCGTCCAGCAGGTGATGCTGAACAACGCCGACATCAAGACGGCGCTCGATCAGGCGGCCGCCGAGGTCGACCGCGCCACAGCGGCCTACAAGAAGAGTTAGCCAGCAGCGACGTCGTGGGTTCGGGTTGATGGCGAGTTCGGCTTCTGCCGGCGATTCCCTGGCCGGCGGGCGCGGCGTGCGGAGCCGGGCCCGGCCGTGGTGGCGCCTGCATTTCCAGCGCCGGATCGAACTCAGCGGCATGGCGTTCGTGGCGCCCACGCTGCTGTTCTTCGCCGTGTTCAAGTACGGACCTATGCTGTGGGCGATCGGCCTCAGCTTCACCTCCTACGACATGGTGTCGACCCCGCACTTCGTCGGCCTGGAGAACTACGGCAACCTCGTCACCGACCCGGTGTTCCGAGTCACGCTCGTCAACACGCTGGTCTATGTGATCGGCTCCACGGTCCTGATCACCGTCGTGGCGTTGGCGCTGGCGCTGGCCATCAACACCGGCGTGCCGGGCGCGCGCCACTGCATGACGGCCATGTTCCTCAGCAACCTGATGCCGATCATTGCCGTGTGCCTGGTGTGGCGCTTCCTGCTCCACCCGTTCGGCCTGGTGAACCAGCTGCTGTCGCCATTCGGCTTCGGCCGCATCGACTGGCTGACTAATTCCGACACGGCGATGCCGGCGATCATCGCGGTCACCGTGTGGCGGTTCGCCCCGTATTTCATGGTCGTCTTCCTGGCCGGGTTGCTGGCCATCCCGGACGAATACTACGAGGCGGCGGACCTCGACGGCGCGGGACCGCTGCGCCGGTTCTGGCACATCACCCTGCCGCAGCTCAGCCCGATCATCTTCTTCGTCGTGGTGGTGTCCGGCCTCCTGTGCGCGCGCATCTTCCTCATGCCCTTCATCATCACCGGCGGCGGGCCGGGCAACGCCACCCGGGTGCTCTCCATGCTGGTCTATGAAACTGGCTTCTCCTACCTCAAGATGGGCCGTGCGGCGGCGATCTCGGTGGTGCTGTTCGCCATTGCCCTCGCCTTCACGCTCGGCCAGATGCGCCTGTTCGCCCGCGGCGAGGAGAATGTGCGATGAGGCGCGGCCGCGCCGGATCCTGGCAAAGGTGGGTTGGCTTCGCCTTGCTGGCGGGCCTCAGTTTCCTGTTCGTGCTGCCGATCCTGTGGATGACAACGACGTCGTTCCAGGCCGGCGAGAAGATGTTCCAGCTCACGACGGAGTGGATACCGTCGGTCTGGCACCCTGAGAACTATTCCAACGCGCTCAGGCACGCGCCGTTCGCGCAATATTTCCTCAACAGCGGCATCGTCTCGCTGGCGGTCATGGCCGGCAACCTCGTGTTCGGCACCCTGGCGGGATATGGCCTGGCCAAGTTCCGGTTCCGCGGCGATCGCCTCGTCCTGGTGCTGATCCTCAGCACCCTGATGCTGCCGCTGGAAGTCACGCTCGTGCCGACCTTCCTGGTCGTCCACGCCTTCGACTGGCTCAACACCTATCAAGGCGTCGTCGGCCCGCTGCTGATCGACGCCTTCGGGGTGTTCCTGATGCGCCAGTCGATCATCTCGATCCCCGCCGACTATATCGAGGCCGCGCGCATCGACGGCGCCGGCGAACTGCGCATCCTGTGGCGGGTGATCCTGCCGCAATGCAAGCCCGCACTCGCCATCCTGGCGATCTTCTCGTTCCGCGACAGCTGGGACCAGTATCTGTGGCCGCTGACCGTCATATCGGTCGACGAGTTGCGGACCTACCCGCTGGGCCTGGTGCAGTTCGGCGAGGATTACGGCAATCCGCCGACCGAGCAGATGGCGATCGCCGTGCTGGCGACAATTCCCGTGTTCCTGCTGTTCGCGCTGCTCCAGCGTTCGGTGCGGCAGGGCTTCGGGCTGAGCGGCCTGAAGTGAGGCGCCGTCGATCGTGATCGCGAACAAGGAGACGTCCATGGCGTTGCCCAACCCGCTCGACTTCATCGGCAAGACGGTGATCCTCGCCGGCTATTCGCTGGTCGCCCCGACGCTGTTCCTGGCGTCCGACACGGCGCGATGGATCAACGGCCACACCCTCAACGTTGACCCCGGCTTCAACGTCACCTGAGGCGCGCCGTGGACAAGATCAGGATCGCACTCGCCAACAAGGGCGCCGCCACCGCGTCGGTGTTCGCCACCGTCGAAGGCGGCTATTTCCGCGAGCAGGGGCTCGAGCCGGAGCTGGTCCCCTACCAGGGCCACAGCCGGTCGCTCGCCGCCCTGATCGCCGGCGAGGCCGACTTCACCAATGCGGTGGGTCCGGAAGTGATCATGGCCAACCGGCGCCATCGGGGCGACGCCGTGATCATCGCCTCGGCGACCAGACGCAGCGCCCAGCAGGTCTCGGGCCGGCCGGGGCTCACCGCGCGCGAGCAGCTACGCGGCAAGCGCTGGAGCATTGTGGCGCGCAACGACGCCGACGAGTGCTCGATCGCCATGGCGTTCGAGCGCTGGGGCTGGAACCGGACAAAGGATGCCGAGATCGTCGTCGTCGGCTCCGACAGGCCGCGCCTCGACCTGCTGCTCGACGAGCGTCGGGTCGATGTCGCCATCATGCATGCGCCCGAGCCGTTCCAGGCGGCCAAGCGCGGCTGGACGATGGTCTAGGATCTCGGCCGGCTCGATGTCGCGTTCCAGAACAGTTGCGCCGCCACCACGCGCCGGCTGATGCGGCAACGGCCGGACACCGCCCTGCGCTACGTGCGGGCCTATTGCAGCGGCATCTACCGCTTTCGCACCGACGCGGCGTTTGGACTCGCCGTGCTGCGCAAGTACACCGGCGAGACCGATATCGCGGTGCTCGAACAGACGTGGCTGTTGTTCGCCCGCCTGATGGGCGGGATGATGTATCCCAGTGTCGAAGGCATGCGCACGGCGAGCCAGGTGCTGGTCGAGTTGGGGGCGATCCCACGGCCGATCCTGCCCGAGAACTCGATAGACCTCGGCGTCGTGGCGGCCGTGGAGCGCGAGGGCTACTTCGCGACGGTGCTCGGGCTAGGAGCAGGAGCGTCATGATGAAAGCCGCTGTTCTGGAAGCCTATCATCGCCCGCTGGTCGTCCGTGAGGTCGGGCTTGCCGCGCCGGCGCGGGGCGAGGTCGCCGTCGAGGTGAAAGCCTGCGGCCTCTGCCTCACCGATGACCATATATCGGAAGGCAAGGTGCCGACGGTCACCCTGCCCCTGGTGCCAGGCCACGAGTGTGCCGGCGTCGTCGCGCGGTTGGGCGAGGGCGTGACCGACTGGAAGGTCGGTGAGCGGGTGACGGTCTGCGTCGACGTCAATTGCAATCACTGCGATTTCTGCCTGCGCGGCGAGACCAATCGCTGCGC